>JBOFCH010000213.1:0-2080 GCA_051645985.1 Plesiomonas sp.
AAATTATCGGTTATCGGGCGATCCGTAATGTTGAAGTTAAGTTGATGGACTTAAACAAACTGAACACCCTGATGGATGGCGCGTTGAAAGCGGGCCTGAATGATATTCAAGGTATTCAGATGGGGGTATCTGATCCGGCGGCTTATCAATTGCAAGCACGCGAGGCGGCAATTAAAGACGCGCAGAATAAAGCCAAATCCGTGGCTACGGGCTTTGGCGTGAAACTGGGGCAGATATATCGTATTCGCTATGATAGCAACCCACAGCCACGCCCAATGCCACCGATGCTGCGCATGGCCGCATTTGCTGCACCGGGAAATGCGAAAGTGAACGAAACCTACCAGCAGGAAAACCTGCATTTCACCGATCAGGTCGATGTGGTGTACACCCTGAATCAATAATGGTTGAGATATCGGCTTTATCTAAAACAGGCGCTAATTAGCGCCTGTTTTATTGGGCGTAGCTGGCGGTGCGCTAAATTGTTACGGCTTCTCAAAAAGAAGCCTGCATCAAATAGACGTCAGCATCAAAGAGAAGCAAGCAGGGGGCGGCCGATGGCGGTATAATTGCCGCACACCCATTCTCGGAGGATAGCGGGATGACACAAGACGAATTGAAAAAAGCAGTGGGTTGGGCGGCATTCGATTATGTGCAGCCGGACAGTATTGTCGGGGTTGGTACGGGATCCACGGTAAACCACTTTATCGATGCGCTAGGAACGATGAGCGATAAGATCAAAGGCGCGGTATCCAGCTCGGAAGCCTCCAGTGCCCGTTTGCGTGCGCTCGGCATTGAGGTCTTCGATGCCAATGAAGTCGGCTCCTTGGATATCTACGTGGATGGTGCGGACGAAATCAACCCGTATATGCAGATGATCAAGGGCGGTGGTGCTGCCTTGACCCGCGAAAAGATTGTCGCGGCGATTGCCAAGCAATTTGTGTGTATTGTGGATGCGAGCAAGCAGGTGGATGTGCTGGGTGAATTCCCCTTGCCGGTCGAAGTGATCCCAATGGCGCGCTCGTATGTGGCTCGTCAGCTGGTCAAGCTGGGAGGCAACCCAGTGTACCGTCAGGGCGTAAAAACCGATAATGGCAATGTGATTTTAGATGTCCACGGTTTGTCGATTGTCGATCCGAAAGGGTTGGAAAATCAGATCAACAATATCGTGGGTGTGGTGACGGTGGGTCTGTTCGCCCAGCGCGGCGCAGATGTGGTGCTGGTCGGCTCTGCTGAGGGAGTGAAAACTCTGAAAGCCTGAGTGTCATTGACCTCAGTCCCCTCTTATCTCTAATCGACCTCATCTCTAATCGGTGCTGGATGATTATGCTCCGCGTCGGTAATTAAGGCACTGTTTATTACGGTATCTACATGGAATGTACCGTAATAAACAGTGCCTTTTTCTTTGGCGGTGTATCCCTCTCATCAAGGTGGTTATTTTTCTACCATAACGGATGAATTGTGTACTTACTCCTGCGGATTTTTCTGTTATGTTGATTTTAAGATTGTGCAGATGTGATTCAGCGCAAAAAAATCAACATTAAAGGAATGATGTAAGGACGTCAGTATGGCCAAGGTTTCACTGGAGAAGGACAAGATTAAATTCCTACTGCTGGAAGGGGTACACCCAAAAGCGGTGGATTTATTGCGTTCGGCCGGTTACAGCAATATCGAATACCACAAAGGGGCACTGGATAGCGCAGCGCTGAAAGAGGCGATCCGCGATGCGCACTTTGTCGGATTGCGCTCGCGCACTCAACTGACCGCTGAGGTGATTGCGGCCGCCGAGAAGTTAGTGGCCATCGGTTGTTTTTGCATCGGTACCAATCAAGTGGATTTAGTGGCCGCGCAAAAACGCGGGATCCCGGTCTTCAATGCGCCGTTCTCCAATACGCGCTCAGTCGCCGAAATGGTGCTGGGCGAAATCTTGCTGTTGCTGCGCCGCATTCCAGAAGCCAATGCGCGGGCGCATCGCGGTGAATGGAACAAGGCTGCCGATGGCGCATTTGAAGCGCGCGGCAAGAAATTGGGCATTATCGGTTACGGCCATATCGGCACGCAGCTGGGGATTTTGGCCGAAGCG
>JBOFCH010000214.1:0-13544 GCA_051645985.1 Plesiomonas sp.
AATCCCGGGCGCGCGGAATAACAACTCGCCAATCGGGGTTTCACCGATAGCGCTCAGATCGTTCCCCTGATGCTCTAGCATCGACAAAGGGATCAAGGTCCGGGCATAAATCCATGGCACACCATCACCGCACAAAATCACTTCCCGCAGCCACAGCGAACGCTCGCCCGATGGTAAAGGAATCTGTTCTGCGGCCGCTAACTGATCCAGAGTGACGATGCCCTGAAAGCCGATTTTAACCTGCAATTGCCGACAATGACGGCGTAAATGCTGCGTCATCGAGCCAGTATGCAGCACCCAGTCGGCTTGCTGCGGCGTTAAGGCGTGCGGATCGGCAGACTGCCACTCCGCCTCCAGCGCATTACCCCGCGCCCAGGGGGAAAAGGTGATTGCCAGCAAACTCATGATTATCGTCGTGCGTGATTAACCGGCCGGTCACGGAGACAGCCGTTTTATTTTTCATTATTCTATCAGCTAACGGTACGATTTCCGTTAACAGATGTACACAGATAGGTTACGCCATGTTCAAATCCGCTCAGATTATCCGCGCGTTATGCTTCGCCCTGCTGCTCGGCCCAGCATTGGCGCAGGCGGCAGAAGAGTCTGCCGTGGCACAGGCCTCCCCTTACCAATATCTGCCACTCGGCGATGATATTGTGACGAACTACCAAACCAACAGCAGCCAGCTGGGTTTCTTGCGGGTCAGTGTCAGTCTGATGGTGGCTAATCAGGCGGCCAAAGACAAGGTGGCGCTGCACGAGCCGCAAATTCGTGATGCCTTGATCTGGATTTTGAGTGCACAGGATGAAAATCAGGTCAAATCGCTGAACCTGCGTGAGGCGACCCGCAAGGCGTGTCTGGAGAAGGTGAACGCGCTGCTGCAAAAAGAATTGGGCGAAAAGCCGGTGTTGGACGTGCTGTTTACTACGTATATCTATCAGTAAACAGCTATTCTCCGTAAACTATCCGTAAACGCCTATCCCTCAGTCAGCGCTGTTTTGGTCACTGATGGTTTAGCGGCGCAGTACGGCATCGCGTGCTACCGAGCCATAACCGGTAGCACGCCAAATGACACGGTTATGCTACTGCCGACAATTTACCCTGCTTTTCCAGCCAGCTAGCCAGCTGAGCTTGCTCATCACGGCTTAAGAACATACCGAGTTTAGTTCGACGCCACAGAATATCTTCTGCGCTTAACGCCCATTCCTGCGTTTGCAGGAAACGCACTTCGGCCTGATACAAATCATGGCCAAAATGGTGCCCCAACTCGTCGAGTGAACGGCTATCACGCAAAATCTGACGGCTACGCGCCCCGTAAGTACAGGCGTAACGGTACGCCATGCTGGCCGGTAACCACGGATAATCACGGCCTAACGCCTCAGCATACTGAGTTCGGGACATCCCCATCTCACCGCCCGGCAGCACGCTGGTGGCGGTCCAATCTGGCCCCATTTCAGGGAAATATGGCTGTAAACGGTGCATTGCTGCCTGCGCCAGCTTACGGTAGGTGGTCAGCTTGCCACCAAACACAGATAACAACGGCGCTTTACCGGACTGATCGGCCAGCTCCAGTGTGTAATCACGGGTCACCGCTTGCGGAGAATCCGACTCATCATCACACAGCGGACGCACCCCGGCGTAATGCCAACACACATCCTCTCGGCGCAGCGGCGCGCTGAAATGACGATTATAAACGCCCAACAGGTAATCAATTTCAGTCTCATCAATCTGTACCGCGCGCGGATCACCGTGGTATTCCACATCGGTGGTACCAATAATCGAGAATTGCTCCAGCCACGGGATCACAAATACGATCCGTTGATCTTCATTTTGCAGAATATAAGCTTGCGGCCCCGCATGAACTCGCGGCACCACAATATGGCTGCCTTTGATCAAACGGATATTGCGCGGTGAGGCCGCCTGCAAGCTGTCATCAAAGAACTGTTTGACCCACGGCCCAGTGGCATTGACCAGTGCGCGCGCCCACCAAATCCGGCGCTCCCCCCCAGTCTGGCCGCCACGACTTTCGGTTTCCACTCGCCATAGACCATTTTCCCGGCGAGCGCTCACCACGGCGGTGCGAGTCAGTACCTGTCCGCCCTGCTCCACCACTTGACGCGCATTGGCTACCACCAAACGGGCATCATCGACCCAGCAATCGGAATACTCAAAGCCGCGGCGCAAAGACGGTTGTAGGCCATCTTGCGGCGTAAAACGGATCCCACAACTTCCCGGCAGCGTAGTGCGCTTACCGAGGTGGTCATACAGGAACAGACCGGCGCGGATCATCCAGGCTGGACGCAGATGAGGCTGATGAGGCAGACGAAAACGCATCGGGAACGCCAGATGAGGTGCCATGTTCAACAGCACTTCCCGCTCGGCCAGCGCTTCGCCGACTAATCGAAATTCGTAGTGCTCCAGATACCGCAAGCCACCGTGGATCAATTTGGAGCTGGCTGAGGAGGTGGCACCGGCCAGATCCGCCGCTTCCAATAACACCACGGAGAGACCCCGCCCGGCCGCATCCGCCGCAATACCGGCACCATTAATGCCCCCGCCGACCACCATCAGATCGTTGATTTCCATTGCACTCATACCACCGCCTAGAATGTTCGTTATCACTCAAAAAGGAGTGTAAGCGAAAATAATGAGCGCAGCAATACAGTAACAAAAACAAAACAACCCTATAAAAGACAAGGCTTTATTCTGTTCAATCGGGAAATATTCTACGTGCCATGACGGGGCTTTCTCTTTACACCAGACTGACGCTAGACGGGGCACGATTCAGCTAAGAAGTTCCCATCTTCGCCAGCTCAAGCTGAGCATTATCAGTGCATAACTTTAACGTTAACAGGCAGATGACGCGCTTGATGGCAACCGCATTTCGAATATTGGCGGAGCAACAACTCACACCGATACCGGCCATACAGCGCAGAGACGAAGATCAAGACAGAGGGATTAAGTAAGATAACAAGGCCGATCACGCACTCGCGATAAAAAAATCCGGCCCAGCGGGCCGGATCAGGTGCAGAAGGCTAAAATGTTCGCAAAGGAAAGCTCCGATAATCAGCACAACACCAGATTGACGTCACTCTCATCCAGCACTTTTTTCAGCTGTGGCGGCGGCACTTGATCGGTAAACAAATAATCGACCTTATCAATCCCACCCAGATTCACCATCGCGCTGCGACCGAACTTGGAGTGGTCGGTAACCAAAATCACACAGCGGGAGTTGGCGATAATGGCATTTTTGGTACGCACCTCGTGATAATCAAACTCCAGCAAGGAGCCGTCCAGATCGATACCGGAGATCCCCAAAATACCGAAATCCAACCGGAACTGAGAGATAAAATCGAGGGTTGCTTCCCCCACAATGCCGCCATCACGGTTACGAACCTCGCCACCGGCTAAGATCACCTTGAAGTCTTCCTTGCCCGTAAGCAGCGTGGCTACATTCAGGTTATTGGTGACAATGCGCAGATCCCGGTGATTCAGCAATGCATAGGCCACCGCTTCTGGCGTGGTACCGATATCGATAAATAACGTGGCACCATCGGGGATCAGCTCGGCAACGGCCTGCGCAATACGGGCTTTTTCCGCAGAGCACATCCCTTTACGATCATGGTAAGCGGTATTCACCGAGCTAGACGGCAGCGCCGCGCCGCCATGGTGTCGGCGGATCACATTACTGGCGGCCAGATCATTGAGATCGCGGCGAATGGTCTGCGGACTCACGGAAAAGTGTGCCACCAGATCTTCGGTGCTCACATAGCCTTGTTCACGTACCAGCTCCACGATCGCTTCATGTCTTTGCGTCTGTTTCACCTGCTCTCCTACGCCTTCTTATGCTGATCTTCTTATATAAAAAACCGTGCGGTTCTGATTTTAATGTGCACGGCGGTATGCCCGGCAATCCCAGAAGGCCAACGCACAACCACTCAATAATCCGACGATATGCGCCGTATTCGCCACCGATAAACCGAACAGATTAAACCATCCCAGTCCCAACCAGACCAGCATAAACGCCACCAGCGGCCGTGGAATATTCACCCCACGCTCCGGCGCACGCTCACCACTGACCCACAGGTAACCGACCAGCGCATACACCACACCAGACAACCCACCAAAATAGACGCCACTGACCCACGCCTGCCCGACCCCAGACAGCAAGGCTGAAAACATAAACAGCTGTACTAACTTACCCGAGCCGAGTTTTTTCTCGAGCGGGCCACCCAAGTCCCACCACCACAGCAAGTTAAAGCTGATGTGCAGCAGGGAAAAGTGTAAGAAAGCGTGAGTAAATAAACGCCATAACTGCCAGTATTGCTCGGGGGTACGGGCAAAACCCAACCAGCTAAAAACCCGCGGCTCACCCACCAACCAACCGGCCATGTAGACCAGCACACACACCAACATGATCGCCAGCGTAAACGGCCCAGCACCGACTTTCAGCGCCTGCAAATAAGAAAACGCCGGGTAATGAAACCGGCTGGCGGTGGCCGTATCGGCGCGCTGCCAACTGGCATCCTGATAACGCGCGGCATCTGGATGCTGTAAAAACGCCTCCAACTCCTGACGCGCCATGCTCTCTTGCGCCGCGTCTGGCAGATACAAGGCGTAGCCTTGCGACTCAGGGCGCAGTTCGATACGCACGCCCCGAGTGGCCATATAATCAATGTAGGCCTGCGCCAGCCGCGGGTTGGGCAGATGAATTAAAAACAGCATACACAAATTCCCGTAGCAAACCGCTCACGAGCGCCATCGCGCCGCGCCGTAACCGGCAAAAAACCGATGCCCGCATGTCCCTTACGGCTCATCACCTAAAGGCCACTATCGCATGAGGTATGCCCAGATCCGGTGGCAAGATCCACAATTGCCCCGTTATGCGGACGGAGCCAGATCCCCGGTCACCGGCGCGATTTTACGCCAAGCTTCAAAACCACCATTGAGACTGTATACCTCATCAAAGCCCTGATTAACAAGATATTGTGCCGCACCTTGACTACTATTACCGTGATAACACATCACAATCACCGGCACCGAAAAATCGGTTTGTTGCATAAACGGCAGCAGTGACTGATTAGTCAGATGATAAGCCTGTGGCGCATGGCCGGCGGCAAAGCTTTGCGGATCGCGAATATCAACCAATACCGCCTGTTGGGCCTGCAATTTTTGCAGTGCCTGTTCGACTGAAATAAACTGAAACTGCGCCATGTTCACCTCTGTTATCCACCTCGGTTGTCCATCACTGGCAACCAGAAGCTGCCCGCCCCACATAGGATTATGTGCTACCGATGCATTGTACCGGATCTGGACGCACGACCAACCCGACGAACCGTGTGGACTCTCAAGAATGATTACAAGTTTTAACCCTTGTACATGTGAAAAACGCTAATGTAATCACAGTGCTATTTCTTTGGGCCAGTTAGCCTGAAACAAATTACATACGCAAATGTTAGCGGTGAGTACGCAGTGCCGCAGCCTCTCTTTTTGTCATACGGAGTATCGAGGTGCTTCTATGGAATTCCCCCGTAAGGAACCTTTCCTGTTAGAACCCGTGCTGTTGTCATGGATCGCCGGTTATATTGATACTATTGGCTTTATTGGATTAAGCGGGCTATTCACATCCAGTATTATCCAAAGTCTGATTGTCGCCAGTGCGCCTTCGGCGATCACCTTGTGGTTAGCTATCAGTGCCACAGTCTGCTTTATCCTGGCCATGGCGCTGGTCACTTACAGTTTTACCCGCCAAAGCCAGCACAGTATTTTTTATAAAGCACGCTGGTACATGGTGGAAACGGTGCTGCTGTTTTTATTTATGATTGGCGGCCACACGCTCAACCCCGAACCGGGCAGTGATAATGGTTGGTTATTGCTCACCAGTTTGTGCGGGGTGGCCGCGATGGGGATCCACTGTGCCATCTCCCGCCTGATGCTGCGCCACCAGATTGGCACTGCGACCGCAACCGGTAATCTGATCCAGCTGACTATCCGCCTGACCGAGTTTTTCGCCACCGCAGAGCCGTACTGTGGACAGAGCCGGCGTGAAGAGCAAGCGCTGCTATGGAGTCTGTTCTGGTCGGTCGTCAGTTTTATCTTCGGGATCGCCATCGCCGCGTATGGTTTTGCCCAAGACCGTTTCTTATGCCTGATCCTGCCATGTGCCCTGATGCTATTTTTAAGCTACAAGGAGTACACCTTCGCGCACATCAATCGTCATCGTTCCGATACCGATGTTGCCCAGCGAGATTTGCCGTAAGCCGCACAACGCGTGCCGCGCACAGCATAAATTGCGTAAATAACACGTTATCGGCCAATAAAAAAACCGTCGCACGGCGACGGTTTTTTATATCAGTTACCGGTTATCCGGCTCACGCCCCCAAATACGCTTCGCACACTGCCGGATTGGCCAATAACTCCGCGCCGGAGCCGCTCAACACGACCCGGCCATTTTCCAGTACATAGCCTCTATCTGATAATTTGAGGGCCTGATTGGCATTTTGCTCCACCAAAAAGATGGTCATTCCCTCGCGGCGCAGCTGCTCGATAATGCTGAAAATTTGCTGAATAATGATTGGCGCTAACCCCAGCGACGGCTCATCCAGCAGCAACAAGCGCGGTTTAGCCATCAGCGCGCGACCAATCGCCAACATCTGCTGCTCGCCACCGGACATGGTGCCCGCACGTTGCTCGCGCCGCTCCTGCAAACGTGGAAACAAGTCATACACATGGGCCAAGATGCGCCGGTAATCCTCTTTGCCAGTATAAAAGCCGCCCATCGCCAGATTTTCCTCCACCGTCAGGCGAGCAAACACGCGCCGACCTTCGGGTACGATGGCCAGCGCAGAGCGCATAATCTGCGCCGTCGGCCAGCCACTGATATCGGTGCCATCCAACAGGATCTGCCCACCGCTGACCGCTGGCTCACCGCAAATCGCCCCCAATAATGTGGTCTTCCCAGCACCATTCGCCCCTATCAGGCTAACGATCTCCCCTGGGTTTATCTGCATACTGATGTCATGCAACGCCTGAATTTTCCCATAGTGGGCGCACACATTACGCAGCTCCAGCATACTTCCTCCTTAATTTGGCGCCTTGCTTTTCACCATCAAACGGATGTGGCGGCTGCCTCTCCCGGCAGTCTCCGTGCCCTCGCGTCTGTTACTCTGCCTCAGGCTTCGCCCAGATAGGCGCGGATCACATCGGGATGATGGCGGATCTGAGCCGGTGTCCCACTGGCCAACGGAGTACCCTGATTGACCACATAAATCCGATCCGAAATCCCCATCACCAGCTTCATGTCATGTTCAATCAGCAACACTGCCACATCGTGGTTAGCGCGCAGATCGAGGATCAACGCATCCAGCGCCTCGGTCTCTTTCGGATTAAGCCCGGCGGCTGGTTCATCCAACATCAAAATTTTGGGGCGCGTCACCATGCAACGGGCAATTTCCAATAACCGCTGCTGACCATAGGCTAGATTACCGGCCATCCGATTGGCCTGTTCGGTCAGATTAATTTTTTGCAGCCAGTACTCCGCATTCGCCAAGGCCTGCGCCTCTGCGGCGCGAAAGGCGCGCGTCTTGAATAAGCCGGCCAACAGGCCGGTATGCAGATGGCGGTGCTGCGCCACCAGCAGGTTCTCTACTGCCGTCATCTCTTTAAACAGGCGCACGTGTTGGAAAGTTCGCACCACGCCAAGCCGGGCAATCTGGTGCCCCGGCAGATGCTGGATCGGTTTCCCTTGCAGCAAAATCTGTCCACCGCTGGGGCGATAAAAACCGGTCAGGCAGTTAAAGATGGTGGTTTTCCCCGCCCCGTTCGGGCCAATCACCGAGATAATCTCACCCGGATACAGCTCCAAAGCGACGCCATTAACCGCCAGTAATCCGCCAAAGCGCATGCTCAAATCGCTCACTTGCAATAATGCACTCATGCTTGCTCTCCTGCCGGTCGGGAGGCCGCTAGCCGCTCGTCAGCCCCATCGGGCAGCGACAGATGCGGACGCTGCATCGGCAGCAACCCCTGTGGCCGCCAGATCATCATCAGTACCATCATCAATCCGAACAACAGCATCCGGTACTCATCGAACTGACGCGCCAGCTCCGGCAACACGGTCATCACCACCGCCGCCAAAATCACACCGACCTGTGATCCCATACCGCCCAGTACCACAATCGCCAAAATAATCGCCGATTCAATGAAGGTGAACGACTCCGGGCTAATAAAGCCCTGTCGAGCGGCAAAAAAGCTCCCGGCAAAACCGGCAAAGGTCGCGCCAATCGTAAACGCGGTCAGCTTAATGATGGTGGGATTCAAGCCTAGCGAACGACACGCGATTTCATCTTCGCGCAGCGCTTCCCAAGCCCGGCCCAGCGGCATACGCAGCAGGCGATACACCACCAGCAAGGTGACTAACACCAGCAGCAAGGCCATCAGGTATAAAAAGATCACTTTGCTATCACCGCTGTAGGGCAAACCAAAAAAATGATGGAAAGTATCCCAGCCGCCCTCTTTGACCGTGCGGTTAAACTCCAGACCAAACAGGGTCGGTTTCGGGATCTGGCCGATCCCGTTCGGGCCACCGGTGAGCGTAGTCAGGTTGAGCAACAAGATCCGAATGATCTCACCAAAACCCAAGGTCACGATCGCCAAATAGTCGCCGCGCAAACGCAGTACCGGGAATCCGAGCAAGAAACCAAACAGTGCAGCCAACAATCCCGCTAACGGCAAGGCTTCCCAAAAACTAAAACCCAGATAGCTATTCAGCAGGGCATAACTGTACGCGCCAACGGCATAAAAGCCGACATAGCCCAGATCGAGTAAACCTGCCAAGCCCACCACCACGTTCAACCCCAACCCCAGCATCACGTAAATCAACGTCAGCGTGGCGATATCTACTGCACTGCGCGAGGCCAGAAACGGAAATAACAGCGCTAACCCCAGCACCAGAAACAGCAAGAAACGGGCGCGTTGCGGATGTCGGTTTGCATCGAGAGGCGGTAATACCACCGCCGGCAGATGCGGCAGTGCGCGCCGCCAATAGCCGCTTAACCAAGGGCGCAGCAGTTGCACCAAAAACACCAGCAAGGCACCGATAAAGATCCAGCGGATCTGCCCTGGCTCGGCACCAGAAACCCACACCTGCCCGCCGTCATTGGTCAAGCGCAAGCCCATCAGCATAAAGGTCAACACCAGCAACATACCGGCCGATAATAAGGCATGCAGGAAAGTTCGTTTCATCATACTTTCTCCACCTCAGGCCGCCCTAAAATCCCGCTTGGCATAAACAGCAACACTGCGATCAACAGCGCAAACGCCATCACATCCTTGTATTCGGTACTGATATAACCGGCAGTCAGCGCTTCTACCACACCAAGCAACAAACCACCCAGCATGGCGCCCGGAATGCTGCCGATCCCGCCTAATACCGCCGCCGTAAATGCTTTCAAGCCCGCCATAAAGCCCACATACGGGTTAACTACCCCGTAATAGGTGCCCAACAACACCCCAGCCACTGCCGCCATCGCCGCGCCAATCACAAAGGTCAGTGCAATCACCTGATGGGTATCGATGCCAAGCAAATTGGTCATCTTGATGTCTTCAGCGCAGGCACGGCAGGCGCGCCCCATGCGCGAATGGCGGATAAACTGACTGAGGGCCAACATACTGACCAAGGTCACCACCCAGATCAGCACCTGCATATAACTCAGGCTCATCTGGCCGTGACTGCCAAATTCCCAGCCTCCCGGCAACAAATGCGGAATGGTCAGGCTGCGCGAGCCTTGCGCGAGACGAACATAGTTTTGTAGAAAAATCGACATCCCGATGGCAGAGATCAGGGCGATCAGACGCTTGGAGTGGCGCACCGGCCGGTAGGCGACCCGTTCGATACTCCAGCCATAAGCACTGGTGATCACAATCGCCACCAAAAAGGCCGCGCCAATGAGCAGCACACTGGAATCGATCCCCCACATCATCAGCAGACCCATCACCAAAAAGGCGATATAACTGCCAATCATGTAGACCTCGCCGTGGGCAAAGTTAATCATCCCGATAATGCCGTACACCATGGTGTAACCGATGGCGATCAGCGCATAGGTACTGCCGATGGTCAGCCCGTTCAGCAGCTGTTGCATAAAATAGAAAAATTGCTCGGACATACGACGTTCCTTATCTTTCCACGCGAGATCCGGCGCTCTGCCATACCCACTCCCGCGCGGTATTGTCGTTTTGTGGAACCTGCTCCCTGCTCGCAGCGCGGGCCAAGCAACGACCCGTACGCAAGGTACCGCTCAAAGACCATGAGCGGTACCCACATCACCTCACACTTACTTCGGGCTGGAGGTACCGTCGGCATGCCACTCGAACACCCCGAACTCAAAGCCTTTCAGATCGCCCTTTTCATCCCACGTCAGCGGCCCCATCACGGTATTGACCGGCGCAGCACGCAGCGCCTTGGCTACCGCTTGTGGATCATCACTGCCCGCCCGTGCGATCCCTTCCGCAATGGCTTGCATCGCGGCATAGGTTGTCCAGACAAACGGCCCGGTGCTGTCCCACTTCTTCGCTTTTAGGGCTTCGACCACCGCTTGGTTAGCCGGGTCTTGATCGTATTTCTTCGGCAACGTCACCAGCAGCCCTTCGGACGCCGGGCCAGCAATGCTGGAGATCTCTTTGTTACCGACCCCTTCCGGCCCCATGAAACGGGCTTTCAGGCCAGCGCCTTGCGCCTGACGCAACAACAGCCCCAGCTCCGGGTGATAACCACCGTAGTAGACAAAATCGACATTTTGTTGCTTGAGTTTGGCCAGCAGAGCCGAGAAATCTTTGTCGCCAGAAGTGATCCCTTCAAAAACCACCACCGGGATCCCCGCCCCTTCCAGCCCTTTTTTCACGCTGGTTGCGATCCCTTCACCGTACTGCTGCTTGTCATGGATCACGGCCACGCGCTGCGGTTTAACTTGATTGATGATGTATTTAGCCGCGGTTGGGCCTTGATCGGAGTCCAGACCGATCGTGCGCAGTACCAAGTCATAGCCTTGGGCGGTGATATCCGGGCTGGTCGAGGCCGGCGTGACCATCAACACCCCTTCATCTTGATACACATCGGAGGCCGGTTGGGTCGAAGCCGAGCACAGATGACCGATGACAAACTTAACACCATCGTTCACCACTTTGTTGGCTACCGCGACCGCCTGCTTCGGATCGCAGGCATCGTCGTATTCCACCGCCACAATCTTGTCGCCCTTGATACCGCCAGCCTGATTCAGTAATTCCGCAGCAATCCGGCCGCCGGTGAACTGCATATCACCGTACTGCGCCACCGGCCCAGAGATCGGCCCAGCGATGCCGATTTTCACCTCACCGGCTACTCCGACCGCCGAGTACAGAGCCAGGGCACTGCTGAGCGCGATAATCCCACCGGTTTTATTCCATTTTTTTATTACCATGATGATTCCTGCCTGTATTTATTCTAAAGACGTCCTGTTCTTCTGTCATGACAGACCGATAACGCACGGCATACGTAAAGCCCCAGCCTGACACACAACCTTTTAACATCACTGTGAGATGGGATACAAGCGAATTTATCCGCCATTAATACCCAGAACAGGCAGCATAAGATTTCGTTTTATCTGTTACATAAGCCAAAAACTAGATTGTTTATCCAAACTCAAAAAGCAAACACCCGTTTCATTTCAGGAAAATCCAGCCAATCAGGACAATTATCGGCAGCGAAACCGTGTCGACAACCGAGGTTTATTTTTCACCGACGTCAGTCAGTAACCGAATTGCATACTCTGCTGACGCGAGCCAGTGACATATTTCAAACTTTTTGTAGCACACCCTATAAGCCACAGGCCAAAGTAACTTTTTATTTACAATGTGTGGCATATTTTTTACAGCTGATCCCCCAGCCGCTCTGGAGTACACTGCTGGCGATACCAGCCCCGTAGGCCACGGATCAGTCACTGACAGGATGTAAGAGATGAAACTGACAATTGAACGACTGGCGCAGCCGAGCGCCGCGGAGATGGCGGATTTACAAAAAATCTGGCCCCAGCAAAGTGCCGCTCAGCTGCAACAACGTTTGGCCAATGCCGAGGTGTTGCTGGTGGCGCGCTTTAATGACCACCTGCTGGCCGGTTTATGGATCACCCGCCACGGTGTCACTGGCCAGATCCATCAATTACAGGTGCGGCCGGTTACACGTCGCCGCGGAGTGGGACGTTATCTTCTGGAGCAGACGCCGCAGTTAGTCCCCGATATCAGCGAATGGACACTGGATGTGCGCGCAGCAGAAGCGCCGAATGAGCTGACGGCGTTTCTACAGGCCTGTGGTTGGCAAGCCCATGATGCCGACAACTGGTGCAAGGTTACCGCACAACCGTAACGGCCTCGCCAAAGCGTGCTCAGTTAGCGTGACCAGCCCATCAGCATGCGATCAATCAATAGCAAAAAGCCGGCAAATCAGCCGGCTTTTGTATGTTCAGGTATGTGCTCTTGCAGTATTCGCAGGCTTAAACCTCGATCGCCCCTTTGAGCTTTTTCAGGGCATTTTTTTCCAACTGACGCACACGCTCCGCCGAAACCTGATAGTGATCCGCCAGCTCCTGCAAGGTCGCTTTCTGCTCATCTAACCAACGCGCCCGGATGATGTGCTGACTACGCTCATCGAGCAAGCTCATGGCATCGGCCAGCTTATCGGCGGCATGGGATTCCCAGTTATCTTCTTCGATGCCGTTGGCAAAATCCGAGGATTTATCTTCCAGATAGAGTACCGGCGCCTGCGGTGTATCGCGGCTTTCATCTTCCGGCCCCAGATCGAAGGCCATATCCTGCGCCGCCATCCGCGATTCCATTTCGCGCACATCGTCGGCAGTAACCCCCAGTTCACGGGCTACCATATCGACTTCGTCCATATTGAACCAGCCGAGACGTTGCTTGGTTTTGCGCAGATTAAAGAACAGCTTACGCTGCGCTTTGGTGGTCGCGACTTTCACGATCCGCCAGTTACGCAGTACATATTCATGAATTTCTGCTTTGATCCAATGCACCGCAAAGGACACCAGCCGAACCCCAACTTCGGGGTTAAAGCGGCGCACGGCTTTCATCAGGCCAATGTTACCCTCTTGGATCAGATCCGCCTGTGGCAGACCGTAACCGGCATAGTTGCGGGCAACATGGATCACAAAGCGCAGATGCGACAGGATCAGCTTTTTCGCGGCCTGAATATCACCATGATAATGCAGCCGCTCAGCCAGCTCCTTCTCTTCCTCTGCACTGAGCATCGGAAAAGTGTTGGCGTTCCGGATGTAACTTTCCAGACTGCCCTGCGGAACCAGAGTCATGGATTGCATATCTTGTGTCATTAAGTCCTCACGTTGAGATCGGTATGGCAGGTATTACTAGCAAAATGCCACTTGGGGCACTTGCCTAAAAACAGCCGATAAAACACGGCCGATAGGACAGACCCACTGTAGCTATCGACCGTCAGTAATGTAGCGCACTTTACCCACAGGGCAAAGGGTGAATCTTAACCA
>JBOFCH010000215.1:0-10389 GCA_051645985.1 Plesiomonas sp.
TAACGACGGCCCCACTGCGGCCCGATACGCACGACCAGCGTATTCTTGCCACATTGGCGGTCGGTATCGATATCTCGCAGATTATTGAGATTCAGTACAGCTGTAGCCAGCAGCCCGCAGCCCAGAGCCGGCAGCAGTAACAGGCTCTCGAAGTGGCCGGTTTGGAGGTAATAGGTGCCGCCAACGCCGAGCAGACCAAAGAAAATCAGCACTGAGATGTCGCCCAGACCCATATAGCCGTAGGGTTTATTGCCCATGGTATAGGTGATGGCGGCCACAATTGCCAGCAGGCCCAGGATCAGAAAGCCGAAAATATCTTCCGGTTTCTGGCAGGCCAATAGGATCAACAGGCCGCCGCTGAGGATAGTCAGCAGCAAGACCAGCAGCATGGCCCGTTTCATGGCCTGTGGGGTGATCAAACCGCTTTGTACCGCACGTCGTGGGCCGACTCTGTCCTTGTCAGTTCCCTTGACGGCGTCGCCATAATCATTGGCGAGGTTAGAAAGAATTTGCAGCAGGGTGGCGGTTAGCAGTGCCAGCACCGTGATCCCTGCATGGAAGCGTCCTTGCCACATAGCAACCGCAGCGCCGGTGACAATGGAGGCCAGTGCCAGCGGCAAGGTACGCGGTCGGGCGGCTTCCAGCCAGATGGCAAATTTAGAGTTACTCATGGATATGGCTTCAGGCTAGTTAAAAAATGAGCGTGCTAGTTTACCGCAGAGCGTCGACGGCGGGTATGCCTGTTTTGGGTTAGGTCAACGTCAGATAAAATAAGGGCGTCATCATCAGATGACGCCCAGTCCAGTTAGGCCGCGGCGGCAACGTGCGAGTGCTGCGCTGCCTAAGAGTGGTGCAATTACAGGATGAAGCGGCTCAAGTCTTCGTCTTCGACCAGTTCGCCCAAGTACTTGCTGACGTAATCGGCATCCACCACCAAGGTCTTATCTTGGCGTTCGCTCGCTTCGAAGGAGACCTCCTCGAACAGACGCTCCATCACGGTGTGCAGACGACGCGCCCCGATGTTCTCGGTACGCTCGTTAACTTGGAACGCCGCTTCGGCCAGACGGCGGATCCCTTCGTCAGTGAAGGTCACGTTCAGTCCTTCGGTGGCCAGCAGCGCTTTGTACTGCTCGGTCAACGAGGCACTTGGCTCGGACAAAATACGCTCGAAATCGCCGGTGGTCAGTGCATCCAGCTCAACGCGGATCGGCAAACGACCTTGCAGCTCAGGCAGCAGATCGGATGGACGCGCGACTTGGAACGCCCCAGAGGCGATGAACAGGATGTGGTCGGTGTTGACCATGCCGTGCTTGGTGGACACGGTGCAACCTTCAACCAGTGGCAGCAGATCACGCTGTACCCCTTCTCGGGAGACATCTGGGCCGGAGCTTTCGCCGCGCTTACAGATCTTATCAATCTCGTCGATAAACACGATCCCGTTTTGTTCTACCGCGTGGATCGCTTGCTCTTTCAGCTCTTCTGGGTTGACCAGCTTAGCGGCTTCTTCTTCAATCAGCAGCTTCAACGCTTCGGCAACGTTTAGCTTACGCTTTTTCTTTTGCTGGCCGGCCAGATTCTGGAACATCGATTGCAGCTGGTTGGTCATCTCTTCCATGCCCGGTGGGGACATGATTTCGACGCCCACGTTACCGGCGGCAGAGACTTCGATTTCGATTTCTTTATCGTTCAGCTGACCTTCACGCAGTTTTTTGCGGAAAATCTGCCGCGTGTGCGACTGTTCATCGCTCTTTTCCGTTTGGCCCCACTGATCGCGGGCCGGTGGCAGCAGTGCATCCAGAATACGGTCTTCGGCCAGCTCTTCGGCACGGAAACGGTTTTTCTCGATAGATTGCAGGCGCACCATCTTGACGGCCGCATCGGTCAGATCGCGGATGATGGAGTCCACTTCTTTACCCACATAGCCCACTTCGGTGAACTTGGTGGCTTCGACTTTGATGAACGGTGCGTTAGCCAGCTTAGCCAGACGACGGGCGATTTCGGTTTTACCCACCCCAGTTGGGCCGATCATCAGAATATTTTTCGGGGTGACTTCATGGCGCAGCGCTTCTGGCAGCTGCATACGACGCCAGCGGTTACGCAGGGCAATGGCGACGGAACGTTTGGCTTTGTCCTGACCGATAATATGGCGATCAAGTTCGTGGACAATTTCGCGAGGAGTCATTTCAGACATGGTCAGGCCCTTAGCTCTTACTTGGCAGTTCTTCGATGGTTTTGTGCTGGTTGGTGTACACACAAATGTCACCGGCGATAGTCAGCGCTTTTTCCACGATGTCGTGGGCGGACAGATCGGTATTTTCCAGCAGGGCGCGTGCAGCAGATTGGGCGAACGGGCCGCCGGAGCCGATAGCAATCAGATCATTTTCCGGCTGTACCACGTCACCGTTACCGGTGATGATCAGTGAGGCATTCTCATCGGCTACCGCCAGCAGTGCTTCCAGTTTGCGCAGCGCACGATCGGAGCGCCAGTCTTTCGCCAGCTCCACCGCCGCTTTGACCAGATTGCCTTGATGCATTTCCAGCTGGCGCTCAAAGCGCTCAAACAGGGTGAAGGCATCGGCAGTACCACCGGCAAAACCGGCAATCACCTGATCGTTATACAGACGACGCACCTTACGCGCGTTGGCTTTCATTACGGTGTTGCCCAGAGAAACCTGTCCATCACCACCAATTACTACTTTGCCGTTACGGCGCACACTTACGATGGTTGTCACTGTGTGGTCCTCAGCGTGGGAATAGAAAATGCCCTGCGGTGTGCAGGGCTCATATTTTCTTAGATGGGGATGGGGAAACTAAGTTTCAACCCTGTACTGGAAGAATTAAACAGGACATGCCACTGCCTTTGAGGCGGGATTGTTGTTTGTCGGCGGCGGCACGACTGCTGTAAGGCCCCAGTACCACGCGGTGCCAGCTGTTGCTGGCTCGCACGTTACTTTCGATCCCCTGAAACGCCAGTGTGGCCTGCACTTCTTCGGCTTGTGATGAGGTTCGGTAGGCTCCGCACTGCACCAGCCATTTCTGGCTGCTTTCCGTCGGTTTACTGACCGGCTTGCTGGTTTCGCTGTTACGCGGGATCGGCGGCGGCTGTACCAGTACCGGTTTGGACTCGGTGACGTTCGCCGTCGGCCCGGTCGGCCGTACCGGTGGCGTGGCTGGGCGTGGCGGAATTTGCTCTACCCGTGCGGTCTGTCCGGTGCTGGCTGTTGGCGGCGTATACAACGGTTTTTCTGGATTAACGCGGGTTTCTCCGTCCAGATTACCGTTGCGATCGGCCTGCGGCAACGTGATCGGGGCCTGCTTCATCTCCGCTTGCAACTGACTCAAGATAGCCTGCTGCTCGGCGCTCAGCTGGGTCGGCGGCCGGCTGTCTTGCACTGGGTTGTGGTCGGTGACCACCACTTCTTTATTTTCCAGCTCTTTGATATAGCTCCAACGCTCTTCCGGTTTGACCGGCAGGCCATTTTTATGCGGCTGTTGTTGCAGGCCTTGAGCCTGTTCAGCAGAGCGGTGCTTGAGATAATACAAACCACCGGCGAGGCCAGCGATCAGCAGCACGGCGAGACCGATTGCCATGACTGGCAACGGTTTACGGGCTTTTTTGTTATTACGGCGGGTTCGCGCCGGCGCAGCGCGTTTACCGCGCGATACATAGTCTCGTTGTGCCACAATGCGTATCAGATCTGACGGGTTAACAGGTAAGTTAAGCATGTTACTTAAGTGGAGCAGAGTTGACCAGTTACCCGGTGCAAAAGTTACCCAGATTGGGTAGTCGGTCGCTATCGGTTCTACGGGAATGGTACGGTGTTGAGCGGAGCCACGCTCGCGGCTCTGGCCGTACTATATTTATTCTGCGACAACTTATTTGGTTATTTGGGGAAAAAGGACATCAGGCCACAGCATACAGACCTCATGTCCGGTTAATCCCGAGTGTTAACCCGCTTGCGCTGGTTAACGGCGTGGTGGCGCGGCACTGGCCCGCACCACTAACTTAGCCTCCAGCAAACGGGAGCTGGTACCAATATCCTGACCTTTGAGCATATTGAGCAACAACGTCATGGATTGGCGACCAATCTCATAGCGCGGTTGGCTGACGGTGGTCAGTGGCGGATCGCAGAACTCCGAGAATTTGATGTCATCAAAGCCGATGATCGACAAATCTTGTGGCACCCGGAAGCCCAGTTTTTTGGCCTGTTGCAACGCACCAATCGCCATGACATCGCTTTGGCAGAAAATCGCGGTTGGTGGCGAGGGTTGCGCCATCAGTTGCGATATCGCCTGCGCGCCCGCTTCAAAGGTGAAGTTGCCGTAGGTCATGTAACGCTCTTCCACCGCAATGCCCGCCCGGCGCAGGGCCTGAATGTAGCCTTGGGTTCGGTAGCTGCACAGTGGCATGCTGCTCGGCCCGGCGATACAAGCCACGCGCTTGTGCCCTAACTGCGTCAGATAATGCACGGCATCGAACGCAGCGGTCAGGTTGTCGATATGAACGGTTGGCAGTTCCAGCTCCGGTGAAAACTCATTGGCCATCACCATCGGCGGCAGGTTTTTCTGCTCCGGTTTGCTGATATCAAACGGCAAGTTGGAGCTGAGCAACAACATGCCATCGGCCTGCTTGGTGAACACCAGATTGACGAAAGAACGCTCGCGGGCATTTTGCTGGGCACAATCACCCAGTAATACCAGATAGCCCTCTTCGGTGGCAGTTTCCTCGATACCTCGGATCACATCGGCAAAGAAGGGATCACTGATATCGGGGACGATCACCACGATCGTTTTTGACTCGTTGCGGCGCAGATTGCGGGCGAGTGAGTTCGGAGAGTAACCGACCTCAACCACGGCTTTTTCAACACGTTGTCGGGTCGCTGTTGAAACCTTATCCGGGTTCATCAGCGCACGTGATACCGTGGCGGTAGATACACCTGCAAGCTGGGCAACGTCCTTCATTGTTGCCATAAAACGGTTCTCCTACATCTGAAATTGACTTTCTCCCTGTCGGCAACAGGCTGCCAAAATCCGCAGCCAAAAAGTCAGCCGCCGAACACCCAATATTGTAATCAGCTGTGGCAGGAGGACAAACTCGTTTGCTTGCGGAAATTACATTCTTTTCGTGATGCAGTTCGCCTTTTAGAGCAAAGGTTTGCGTAGCCCTCTGGATCATCAGGGTTTAGATCATCTCGATCGGATCAACATCGATGTTCCAACGCACTTTACGGGCCAGCGGTAGGGCTTCAAAAGCCGGGCGTGCGATCGCCAAGATCTGTTGCAGTTTACGCCGTGAAGGATGCTGTAGTAGCAGCTGCCAGCGAAAGCGACCGGCGCGTTTACTTTGTAAGGCCGGCGCAGGCCCAAGCAGCCAAAAATCGTGGTCAGTTAGTGGGCTGGCTTCGAGAATGGTGCGCAGTTGGGTCAGTAACTGGGCTGGCGGATCGCTTTGGTGATCTTCGGCGCGGATCAGGACATGGTAGGTGTAAGGCGGCAACCACGCCGCTTGCCGCTCTTGTAATGCTTGGGTGGCAAAGGCGGCGTAGCCGCGTTGCAACAAGGTTTGCAGCAGCGGGTGCTCCGGTTGGTGGGTTTGCAATAACACTTCCCCGGCTTTACCGGCCCGCCCGGCCCGGCCTGCTACTTGGGTATACAGCTGGGCAAAGCGTTCGGCGGCGCGAAAATCAGCCGAGAACAGGGCGCCGTCCACATCCAGCAGTGCCACTAGGGTGACGTCGGGAAAGTGGTGACCTTTGGCCAGCATCTGGGTGCCAATCAAAATCTGGCTACGTCCATCACGGATATCCTCCAGATGTTGCTCCAGCGCCCCTTTGCGACGGGTGCTATCGCGGTCAATCCGGCTGATGGCAAATTCTGGCAGCAATTGCTCTAGGGTCTGTTCGACTTGCTCGGTACCGACCCCGACCGGCACTAATTGGGTAGAGCCGCACTGCGGACATTGGTGTGGCACCGGATGCTGGTTGTCACACTGGTGACAGCGCAAGTCGCGGGTGGCCTGATGAAACGTATAGGGCCGCTCGCAGCGCGGGCAGTGCGCTACCCAGCCACATTCGTGGCACAGCAGCGCCGGCGAAAAGCCGCGTCGGTTGAGAAACAACATCACCTGATTGCCCTGCTGCAAGTGTTGGCGCATGCGTGCCAGCAGAGCCGCCGACAAACCGGCTTGTACGGGCTGACCACGCATATCTATCACATGCTGCGCTGCCGGACGGGCATTCCCGGCGCGGCTGGCCAGAGTTAATAGGTGATATTTGCCTTGTCGAGCATTCAGCAGGCTCTCCAGCGATGGGGTGGCCGAGCCTAAAATCACCGGGATCTGCTCGGCATGGGCGCGCATCACTGCCAGATCGCGGGCATGGTAGCGCCAGCCATCTTGCTGCTTATAGGAGGCGTCGTGCTCTTCGTCGATCACCAGCACGCCGGGGCGCGCCAGTGAGGTGAATAGCGCCGAGCGGGTGCCGATCACGATGGCACTTTCACCACGGCGCGCTCGTTGCCATACCGCCAGTCGCTCGCTGTCATTCAGCGCCGAATGCAGCACATCCACCGGTACGGCAAAGCGACGGCGAAAACGGCTGATGGTTTGTGGGGTCAGGCCGATTTCCGGCACCAGTACCAGCGCCTGTTTCCCTTGGCGTAGCGCCCGTTCAATGACGTTCAGGTAGACTTCGGTTTTGCCCGAACCGGTGATGCCATCGAGCAGCCATACCGCAAACCCGCTGTGGGCATTGATGGCGGCTACCGCAGTGGCTTGCTCGGTATTCAGGCGCAGTGGCAGCTCCGGTGCTTCTTGGCTAAGGGGCATTTGATCAAGGGCTGTTTGGCCAAGAAGAGTCCCTGCCAGATGGTTGTGCGCCGCCGCGTAATCCACCCGCCAGTCGGTTAGCGTTGGCTGGCGCAGCTGTTGATCGATGAATCCTTTTTGCCGCAGCGCATTGAAAGCGCTGTCACTACAGCCTTCGGCGTGTAGGGCGCTTTTTTCCAGCGCTCCGTGGCGTAGCGCTTGAATGATTTGCCATTGCTTGGGGGAGCGGCGTAATTGTTCGGGCGTGCACAGGCGGCCGCTGTCGGTCAGTTGCCACACGGTTTGCGCCGCTGGCTCGGCGCTGTGTCCTTGGCGCAGCAATACCGGCATCGCGTGGGCAAATACATCGCCCAGCGGCTGCTGATAATAGCTGGCGGCCCAGTGCAACAGATCCCATAACGCGGTGGGCCACAGCGGCTCTTGATCCAGCACGGCCAGCACCGGTTTGCATTGATCGAGCGGGATCTCGGTCTGATCCGGCAGGCTATCGATAACACCAATCAGCTCACGTTTGCCAAATGGCACCCGTACCCGCACGCCAGGGCGTGCCTGCACCTGCCAAGCGCTTGGCAGAGAGTAATCAAACAGACGTGGTAGTGGCACCGGCAGCGCCACACGGACTAAAGTATCGCTCATCGGATGGTTGGTGATCCGTTATCAGTCAAGGAGTAAGGCTGCGGGGCAGTGTACGGCTTTGGCGCGGCCAGATCGATCTTTTGTCGCCATGCTAGTTGCTCAAGCGGGCCGTGTCATGGCTTTAACTCAGGGTACATGGCCGGTGATCCCCATCTTGGCGGTTTGCGCCGAAAAAAAAGCCGTGTGCCAGCGGTGAAAAAGGCGGCAGGTCGCTTGAAAGGGGTAGGCGAATGCCGTATCATTCTGCGCCTTATAACTGAGTTATTAACCCTCGTGTGGTGTTTGGCCGGCAGTTTCCGAGACCAAATAGCGACACGGCCTTTACTTGAGGTTTCCCCATGAAACAAGGTATCCACCCAGAATACAAAGAAATTACTGCAACTTGTTCTTGCGGTAACGTTATCAAAATCGGTTCTACCGGTCACGACCTGAACCTGGACGTGTGCGGCAACTGCCACCCGTTCTACACTGGTAAGCAGCGTGAAGTGTCTACCGGCGGCCGTGTTGACCGTTTCAACAAGCGTTTCGGCGCACTGGCTTCCAAGTAATTTTTACTCGGACGACCATAAAAAAAGCACCTACGGGTGCTTTTTTTGTTTCTGTGATCTGGGCACGGATCTGACGATCGTGCGCTGCTCGGATCTGCGCTGACTGGCCACGGTTATGCTGGGCATCCCGCCTGAGATTGATTATCATCCCCTGCGCTCCACTACCCTCATCTAATTATAACGTTATAAAACGCAGGAAATTTTGATGTCTGCCGATTTACGTCAACAAGCACTGGATTACCACGCCTACCCGATGCCGGGAAAAATCACCATCGCACTGACGAAGCCTGCCGATACGGCGCACGATCTGGCGCTGGCCTACAGCCCGGGTGTGGCTGAGCCGGTGCGCGAGATCGCCCGTGATCCAGAAAATGCCTACCGCTATACCGGTAAAGGCAATCTGGTGGCGGTGATCTCTAACGGTACCGCGATTTTAGGCCTGGGCAACCTCGGCCCGCTGGCTTCCAAGCCAGTGATGGAGGGAAAAGCCTTACTGTTCAAACGCTTTGCTGGGGTCGATGCGATTGATATCGAAGTGACCCATGATACGGTCGATGAGTTTGTCGACACCGTGGCGCGCATTGCCGACTCGTTTGGCGGTATTAATCTCGAAGACATTAAAGCGCCGGAGTGCTTTGAGATTGAACAGCGTTTGATTGAACGCTGCAACATCCCCGTGTTCCACGATGATCAGCACGGCACCGCGATTGTGACTGCCGCAGGCGTACTCAACGCCTTGGAAATTCAGGGCAAAACTTTGAGCCAAGCGCGCATTGTCTGCTTAGGTGCGGGTGCGGCGGCCACCGCCTGCATGAACATGCTGGTCAAATGTGGTGCGCAGCCGGACAACATGTTGATGCTGGATCGCAAGGGCGTGATCCACCGCGATCGCGGCGATCTCAATGAATTCAAAGCGCGCTTTGCCCGCCAGACGGATAAGCGCACCCTGCATGATGCGCTGACTGACGCCGATGTGTTCTTGGGCGTGTCCGGCCCGAACCTGCTGCCGGCCGACGCGCTGGCGCTGATGGCACCTAATCCGGTGGTGTTTGCTTGTGCCAACCCAGATCCGGAGATCACCCCAGAGCTGGCGTTTGCCACCCGTAGCGATCTGATCATGGCTACCGGTCGCTCTGATTATCCGAATCAGATTAACAACGTTTTGTGCTTCCCGTTCTTGTTCCGTGGTGCGCTGGATGTGCGGGCGCGTGCCATTAACGATGCGATGAAATTGGCGGCGGTGGAGGCCATTCGTCAACTGGCGAAAGAGCCGGTGCCGCAAGAGGTATTGCAGGCCGCCGGCGTAGAGGCGTTGGTGTTTGGTCGTGATTACATCATTCCAAAACCGATGGACTCGCGTTTGCTGGAAAACGTGTCACAGGCGGTGGCTAATGCGGCGATTGCCTCTGGTGTGGCCAGCGTGCAAGCGGCCAGTGTTGCTGAGCGTGTGCATCAGACAGAAACGACCAGTGCCTAAGGTGCTGGCTGGATTCTGATGGCTGCTGCCAATAAAAAAAACGCCGCAATTGCGGCGTTTTTTTATGTCGGTGTCGGTGCGGTGCATCACGCCAAATCGGTGGCGTAAATCAATAGCATCAATAGTCCCACTCATCGGGGTTGATCCCCATCTGGCGCATCAGCTCTTTGGCTTCGACCGGGATCTCGTCATGCCGCTCTTTACCCAGATCATCATCAGTGGGTAGTGGCTGGCCGGTAAACGCGTGCAAGAAGGCCTCACACAGCAACTCACTGTTGGTGGCGTGACGCAGGTTGTTGACCTGACGGCGAGTACGCTCATCGGTCAGAATTTTCAGGACTTTAAGCGGGATCGACACGGTAATTTTCTTTACTTGTTCGCTTTTTTTACCATGTTCTGCATAAGGGCTGATGTATTCGCCGTTCCACTTAGCCATAAAACACCTTGTACTTGGGTCACGGCACTCGGTGACTCGCGTTGCTCTGCGTGCCTGATCCGAAACAGATCAGCCAAGTAGTCAGAAGCGCGTGGTCAGCGTTACCGTGCTATCGGATAAGATTGAGATAAACCTGCGCATAATTCTAACGGGTTATGTAAGGTCTTACAATCTAAACGCAAAGATGTTTAGACATCCAGATGTATTGACGGCTATATATAAAAGCCGCTACATTGAGACACCGCATGCAGTGGAGGAAAGAATGCATGCATTGGGTTTTCGCAGGGAGAGCATGACCAGCATGAGCAAACACTATCAACCGGCCACCGCCGCGATCCGCAGCGGACTGAATAACGATGATCAGTTCGGCTGCGTGGTGCCGCCGATCCACTTGTCGTCCACCTACAATTTTACCGGATTCAACCAGCCGCGGGTACACGATTATTCACGTCGAGGGAACCCCAGT
>JBOFCH010000216.1:0-5477 GCA_051645985.1 Plesiomonas sp.
ACCACGCCATCAATATCAAAATTGAGCTGGTCACGCTTGGCCTGGATAGCATTGTAGTAAGCCACCACCGCGTCACCACCGGTTACCTGACGGACTTCCTGACTGACGGGGATCCCAAGGCTTTGCAAGTAATGCAAACGCGCCACATGGCTATCAGGCAGCACGCCACCTTCCACCACACCAATGCCGTAAGCATTAAAGGCGAGTGGACGCTGCGCGGTGATAGTACTGTCTAGCTGACGCAACGAACCGGCGGCGGCATTACGTGGGTTAGCGAAGGTTTTATCACCCCGGCGCTGTGCCTGCTCATTTAAACGCTCGAAGCCATCACGGGTCATAAAGACTTCACCACGAACTTCTAGACGTTGTGGATAGTCACCACTTAAGTGCAAAGGCACGTTACGGATGGTGCGTACGTTTGTCGTAATATCCTCGCCAGTGGTGCCATCCCCGCGGGTGGCCGCCTGCACCAATATCCCCCCGACATACAAGATACTGACGGCCAAGCCATCGAGCTTCGGTTCACAGGAATAGGTCAACTGTGCGCCATCACCTAAACGGGCTGCTAAACGATCGGTTACCCGCTTTTGAAACGCCAGAAAGTCCTCGCCATTAAAGGCATTATCCAGCGACAACATCGGCATTTCATGCTGCACCTGCGCAAAACCGCTCAGGGCTTTACCGCCCACGCGCTGAGTGGGTGAGTCTGGTGTGATCAGATCTGGATGCGCCTCTTCCAATGCGCGCAATTGCTGCATCAAGCGGTCATATTCCGCATCGGGTACCGAGGGTTGATCCAGAACATAGTAAAGGTATTCATGGTGACGCAGCTCTTTGCGCAATGCCAAAATCTGTTGTGCGATGGTCTTCGCCATATTCCTGCCCCGTAATGAGAAAACCCCCGCGATGCGGGGGTTTTATTCGTAATCATCGTGCCAGTCTTGCACATCCCCAGCTTAGGGTTTATGCACAGACAGTTTTTATGCGAACTTTATATTCTTCATTCTTTTGCGGTGTCCACATACGGCGTTCGTCATCCAGTACCAGTCCACCGACATCATCAGCAATACGCTGGGCAGCCTGTAGCATCAGTTTGAAATTCTGCCCGGCATCACCGTAAGAGGGGATCTGCATGAACATGGTCACCCCAGGGGTGGTGAAGTAGTGCATCTGCGCTACATCAAAGGTACCCGGTTTGACCATATTGGCCAGACTAAACAACACCGGCCCATTTCCCATCGGATCAACGTGACGATGGAAAATCGACATTTCGCCGTGATGAAAACCGAGCTGCAACAAGCTATTTAGCAAGCGCTCACCATCAATCTCCTGACCATGATGTGCGGATACGTTCAATACCAAGACATCGCTGGTCGCACGCTTTGGCTCCGGCGCTTGTACTGGCGCGGCCTCGACCACGGGTGCTGTCGCCTGTACCTCCGGTTGAGGACGATGTGCGACCACCGTCTCAGGCGTCGCGGCGTGAACCTCTGGCGTGCGGGAGTCTGGCTCTCGAATTTCAGGCTCACGACGGCTGGAAGTCAGCGGATCTGCTGCCTCCGCCATAAAATCTGCTTCATCGGCAGCACTCACTGAGAAAGACGGCGTCTGCGCGACCTTAGCACCTAGCTTAGCGCCTGGCGTGACGACCCGAACGGCACCAACACCGTCATCGTCATAACCGCTTTCCACATAGTCGCTTTCCGCTACGGGAGACGGCGGTGTTTTCTTCAACCGCTTGACGGGTTTCTTCCCGAAGACTGTCGGTTTTTCCTTGCGGCTTGCCCACAATCCATGCAATAACAAGGCAGCGATCGCAATCGCTCCCACCACAATTAAAATCAGACGCAAATCCTGCATCGCTGGTATCTCTTTCAGTCCGCTGTTTTGGCTATGCCATACACACTATGCATCATAACATAGCTGTTACTGCTGCTAACTTTATGTGTTAGTGCCGCGCTCTTCAAGTACTGAGCAAGATTTCTGGATGGTTAATAAAATTTTATCTCCATTTTTGTCTAATTAAGCACCATTTGCACTTTCAGTGATGCAAACTCATCTAACCAACACGGCATAACGTTGAGTTTGACTCAGTTCTGGCACACAACACGATTTTCGGCTTTTCACCTGATCCTGACAAGGCGTAGCTGATATCTGGTATCGCTGTCACAGTACCGCTATGATGCCGGTATTCAGGTACAGAGCGGATATCTATTTTATGCACAAAGCGCTGACACAAAACGGGATGACCTATTTTTTACAAGGCTGGCGGCTGGCTTTTTTGCCCGGGATCCGTCGATATGTCATTTTGCCGCTGCTGGTCAACATCGTGCTACTCGGCGGATCTTTTTATGCCCTGATACTACATCTTGGTTCGTGGATTGATCGCTTGCTCAGTCATGTTCCTGCATGGCTGCAATGGTTGAACTACCTATTATGGCCACTGGCCGTTATCAGTATCCTGCTTATTTTCGGTTATTTTTTCAGCACCATTGCCAATATCATCGCATCCCCTTTCAATGGCTTGCTGGCCGAACAATTGGAAGCTCGCTTGACTGGCGAAGAGCCACCGGTGACCGGTGTGATGACCTTGGTTCGCGATGTACCGCGGATTTTACGACGTGAAGTGCGTAAGTTGACCTACTATCTGCCGAAAGTCCTGGCTTTGCTGCTGCTGTATTTTATTCCGGTTATCGGACAGACTTTAGCGCCCGTGTTGTGGTTCTTACTCACGGCGTGGATGCTCGCGGTGCAGTATGCCGACTATCCATTTGATAACCACAAAGTGCCGTTTACCACCATGCGCGATGCGCTGAAACAGCGCCGCCTCACCAGCTTAGGCTTCGGGGCGCTGATCAGTGCCTGTACCCTGATCCCTGGGTTGAATCTGGTGATCATGCCGGTCGCGGTCTGCGGCGCTACGGCGATGTGGGTTGATTGCTACCGGCCACAACTCAAAGGCAAGTTTGCCGAATAAGTGCTCGCGCACAACCCCAAATGCCACAAACCTCAAACGCAAAAATAAAAAGCCCCTTTCGGGGCTTTTTATTTTATTGATGCTGACGCTAGCAGGCCAAGATGCCGGATTATAAGCAGCGCAACAACAGTGAACCGGCAGAATAACCGGCACCAAAAGAGCATAAGATCCCAACCTCACCGGTCTTAAAATCGGCGTGATAACGATGGAACGCAATCACGGATCCGGCTGAACTGGTATTGGCAAATTCGTTGAGGATCTGCGGCGCCTCTTCTGGGGTTGGCTCACGACCTAAAATCTTGCGGGCAATAAATCCATTCATATTGCTGTTAGCCTGATGCAGCCACAAACGCTTGAGATTTTCAGCGCACAAACCAGCGCGGCTGAGTTGATTTTCCAGTAACGTACACACAAGCGGCAGGACTTCCTTGAAGACTTTGCGCCCTTCCTGCACAAACAATTTATCCCTATCAAACTGAGTTTGTGGGTGAGTGCGGTTCAAGAAACCAAAGTTATTGCGAATATTGTTGGAAAATTGCGTTTGCAGCACTCTATCCACGATCACAAATGCATGGGCGTTATTACTCAGCTCTCGCCGCTCCACCACCACTGCCGTACAGGCATCGCCAAAGATAAAATGTGAATCCCGATCACAAAAATTGACATGCCCACTGCACACCTCTGGATTAATCACCAGAGCACGCTGCGCCATACCGGACAAAATGGCATCCATCGCCTGACTGATCCCAAACGTGGCAGAGGAACAAGCCACATTCATGTCAAACGCATAGCCAGCGCAGCCCAGCAGGTTTTGAACCTCTATCGCAATGGCTGGGTAAGCACGTTGTAAGTTGGACGCGGCGACAATCACCAAATCGATATCTGCCGCCGTCAGTGATGCATGCTGTAACGCCTCCTGCGCCGCCTGTACCGCCATCGTAGCCATCAAGCTGGGCTGGTCATTACTTGGCTCCGCTAACAACGGCTGCATAATATCCGGGTTCAAAATGCCCTGACGGCTCATCACATAACGCTGCTGAATCCCGGAGGCTTTTTCAATAAATTCCGCACTCGACGGTTGCAACGCCTGAAGCTGCCCGGCTTGAATCGCCCCGTAGTTTTCCTGATTATACCGCTCGACATAGCGGTTAAATGCCTCCACCAGCTCCGTATTACTGATGCGGTATGGTGGGGTATACAAACCTGAGCCACTGATCACAACTTCCTGCATAACCAATCCCTCTCCGAGCATGACAGCACCGCAGATGTCACAATCAGCCATGCTTGGCGTGCTTTTGCTCGCTGCGGAGCATAAAAGTGATCTTAAGATTACGTACAGGTTAATAAATGTCGAGGATTGCCGTGCAAGATTGCGGCTCTGACCACGGGAAAACGGGCTTATTGCGTAAATCACATAAGGATATGACGATTCTTTTCTTTTCATCGTAGCCGGTCAGCGTATGCTGACCTTTAACGGTCACTGCACATCTTAATTTTCTTAATTTCGTCAGTCTGCACAGACAGCTTACTACCGGTTCAGTGTTGGGTTTCGGGGATTAAACTGTTGATAACAACATAACTGACATACTGAAAACGTTAGCGAAAGGAACAGATTATGAGCAAAATTTTTGCCGACAATTCACAAACCATTGGCCATACCCCACTGGTGCGCCTAAATCGCGTAGGCCCAAGTAACGTACTGGTTAAAATTGAATCCCGTAATCCTAGCTTCAGCGTGAAATGTCGGATTGGTGCCAACATGATCTGGGATGCCGAAAAACGTGGCATTCTGACTAAAGACAAAGAATTAATCGAACCAACCAGCGGTAACACCGGCATTGCACTGGCCTACGTTGCTGCCGCGCGTGGCTACAAACTGACCCTGACCATGCCGGAAACCATGAGTCTGGAGCGTCGTAAACTGCTCAAGGCACTGGGCGCGAATCTGCTGTTGACCGAAGGGGCCAAAGGCATGAAAGGGGCGATCAGCAAAGCCGAAGAGATCGTCGCCGCTGAGCCAGATCGTTACGTACTGCTGCAACAATTTAATAACCCAGCCAACCCAGAAATCCACGAACAGACCACCGGGCCAGAAATTTGGGCTGATACGGATGGCCAAGTGGATGTGTTTGTCTCGGGTGTCGGTACCGGTGGCACCCTGACAGGCGTTAGCCGCTACCTGAAACACACTAAAGGCAAAGCGGTGGTTTCAGTCGCCGTCGAACCAAAAGACTCACCGGTGATCAGCCAAGCGCTGGCGGGGGAAGAGATCAAGCCCGGCCCACATAAAATTCAAGGCATTGGTGCCGGTTTTATCCCGCAAAACCTCGATTTAAGCCTGATTGACCGTGTGGAGCAAATCACCAACGAAGAAGCCATTTCCACTGCTCGTCGTCTGATGGAAGAAGAAGGCATTCTCGCGGGGATCTCTTCCGGTGCCGCCGTGGCGGCAGCGAACAAACTGGCGGCATTACCTGAGTTTGCCGATAAAACCATCGTC
>JBOFCH010000217.1:0-7216 GCA_051645985.1 Plesiomonas sp.
CTCACCGCCATGACCCCAAAACCGCTGCTCGAAGGTCAGGTGAACTATTGGGGTAACTACCCGAAATTCTTCGTTAGCCTGATGAAGAGCTTCTATGGCGATAAAGCCCAACCGGAAAACAGCTGGGGTTATGACTGGCTGCCGAAATGGGATAAAGGCTACGACGTTCTGCAATATTTCGAGATGATGTCGCAGGGGAAAGTCAACGGCTACCTGTGCCAAGGCTTTAACCCCGTGGCCTCGTTCCCGAATAAAAACAAGGTCATCGCATCACTCTCGAAGCTGAAATATCTGGTGATCATCGATCCGTTAAACACCGAAACCGCCAATTTCTGGCAAAACCACGGTGAGTTTAACGACGTTAATCCCGCCGATATTCAGACCGAGGTGTTCCGCCTACCATCGACCTGCTTTGCCGAAGAAAATGGCTCGATCGTCAACTCCGGTCGCTGGTTACAGTGGCACTGGAAAGGTGCCGATGCTCCCGGCGAAGCGCTAGGCGATGGCGAAATTCTGGCCGGACTGTTCAGCACCTTGCGCGAACTCTATGCCCGCGAAGGCGGCGCGCTGCCAGAGCAAGTGCTGAACATGAGTTGGAATTACCTGCAACCGCACAATCCACAAGCTGAAGAAGTGGCGATGGAGAACAACGGCAAGGCGCTGGCTGACCTGCGCGATGCCGATGGCAACCTGATCGTCAAAAAAGGCCAACAGCTCTCCAGCTTTGCCCAGTTACGCGATGACGGCAGCACCAGTAGCGGTTGTTGGATCTTTGCCGGCAGTTGGACGCCTGACGGCAACCAGATGGCGCGCCGGGATAACGCCGATCCGTCAGGACTTGGCAACACCCTTGGCTGGGCGTGGGCATGGCCGCTGAACCGTCGCATCCTGTACAACCGTGCCTCCGCCGATCCGGCCGGAAAACCGTGGGATCCGAAGCGTAAGCTGATCAGCTGGAATGACGGTAAGTGGACCGGTATCGACATCGCCGACTACTCCGCCGCCGCGCCAGACAGCGGTGTCGGGCCATTTATCATGCAGCCAGAAGGCTTAGGTCGTTTGTTTGCGCTGGATAAGATGGCGGAAGGCCCATTCCCTGAGCACTACGAGCCATTTGAAACGCCGCTCGGCACCAACCCGCTGCACCCCAATGTGGTGTCGAACCCCGCCGCGCGGGTGTTCAAAGACGATCTGGCGGCCATGGGCAGTGCCGCGGAGTTCCCGTTCGTGGCAACCACCTATCGCCTGACCGAGCACTTCCACTACTGGACCAAGCATGCGCGTTTGAATGCCATCATCCAACCCGAGCAGTTCATCGAAATCGGTGAAACGCTGGCGGCGAAAAAAGGCATTCAACACGGGGATACGGTGAAAGTCAGCTCCAACCGTGGCTATATCAAGGCCAAGGCGGTGGTGACCAAGCGCATTCGCACCTTGCAGGTCAACGGCCAAGAGGTGGATACCATCGGTATTCCGATCCACTGGGGCTTTGAAGGGGTCGCCAAGAAGGGCTTTTTGGCTAACACCCTGACGCCGTTTGTCGGGGATGCCAATACCCAGACACCGGAGTTCAAAGCGTTTCTGGTTAACGTAGAAAAGGTGTAACGGAGAATCAGTATGTCAATGCAATCTCAAGACATTATCCGGCGCTCCGCCACCAGCTCTCTCACGCCGCCGCCGCAGGCGCGTGATAACCAGCAAGAAGTGGCGAAGCTGATTGATGTCTCCACCTGTATCGGCTGCAAAGCCTGTCAGGTGGCCTGCTCTGAGTGGAACGATGTTCGTGATGAAATTGGCTCTAATGTCGGCGTATATGACAATCCTGCCGATCTCAGTGCCAAATCGTGGACGGTGATGCGTTTTTCCGAGACCGAGCAAAACGGCAAGCTGGAGTGGCTGATCCGTAAAGACGGCTGCATGCACTGCGCCGATCCGGGTTGCCTGAAAGCCTGCCCGTCGGAAGGCGCGATCATCCAGTATGCCAACGGCATCGTGGACTTTCAGTCTGAGCAATGCATTGGCTGCGGCTACTGCATTGCTGGCTGTCCGTTCAATATTCCGCGCATGAATAAGGAAGATAACCGCGTCTACAAGTGCACCTTGTGTGTCGACAGAGTCAAAGTCGGCCAAGAGCCAGCCTGTGTGAAAACCTGCCCGACCGGCGCTATCCACTTTGGCAGCAAGGCGGATATGCAAGCGCTGGCCGCCCAGCGGGTTACCGAGCTGAAATCCCGTGGCTATGCCAATGCGGGCTTGTACGATCCACAAGGTGTTGGCGGTACTCACGTGATGTATGTGCTGCACCATGCCGATCAGCCGACGCTGTATCACGGCCTTCCCGACAATCCACAGGTCAGTGAGGCCGTGAAGTTCTGGAAAGGAGTATGGAAACCGCTGGCCGCCATCGGCTTTGCCGCGGCGTTTGCCGCCAGCATCTTCCACTATGTGGGCGTGGGGCCAAACCGCGTCAACCAGAAAGATGAGGACGACGCCGAGCACGACCTGCAACAACCGCCGCAAGACCCGGCCAATGACCGTGCCTCCGCGAGCCAGCAAAAACCGGAGATGCCGCCAAGCGAGCACAAGGAGGACAAACCATGAGTGAACCCCGCACCATTTTGCGCTACAGCGCGCCGGAGCGGATCAACCACTGGATTGTGGCTTTCTGCTTTGTTCTGGCCGCCATCAGTGGATTAGGGTTACTGTTCCCCTCCTTCAACTGGCTAATGGCGATCTTCGGCACTCCACAGATGGCGCGCATTCTGCACCCGTTTACCGGCGTGGTCATGTTTATCGCCTTCAGCCTGATGTTTTTACGCTACTGGCGGCATAACCTGATCAACAAAGAGGATTTGCGCTGGGCGAAAAACATTCACCGTATTGCGATGAATCAGGAGGTGGGTGACACCGGTCGCTACAACTTCGGACAGAAGTGTGTCTTCTGGCTGGCTATCGGCAGTTTGCTGTTACTGCTGGCCAGCGGCATTGTGATCTGGCGGCCTTACTTTGCGCCAGCGTTCCCGATCCCGTTGATCCGTCTGGCATTGCTGGTGCATTCACTGGCGGCCGTCGGGCTGATGCTGGTGATCATTATCCATGTCTACGCGGCATTGTGGGTCAAAGGGACACTGACCGCCATGGTCGAAGGCTGGGTCAGCGTGGGCTGGGCCAGAAAACACCATCCGCGCTGGTTTCGGGAGTGGAAACAGAAAAATGCGGATCAGGCCAAACGCCATGATGTCTCTTAATACACCGGCCGTGTTTGGTTCGTGCTTCCCTCTATGACATGCTATGACATGCTATAGCATAGATATAACAGGACCTGTTTTTCATGACAATTCGCATCCTTTCTCAAGAAGAACTGGGTACGGAGCGCAGAAAAACCTCAACGGTGGGCCAGATCCCACCGTTGCTTTTCTCTGCCCCGGCTCATCTGTACCACCGCCGCGCCGAGCGCCTGAGCGCGCTGGCTGACCAACATCCGTTTGGCGATTATCTGCGCTTTGCCGCGCGCTTAGCCAGAGCTCAGCACCATGCCCAGCATGATCATCCGCTACCGGAGTCTGAACGTCAGCAACTAGCACAGGCTTTCAGCACAGCGCATTCCCAGCCCGATTACCGGCCATTAGGCCAGCACGGCTCGCCTATCAGCCGCCATTGGCAACCGCTGTTACAAGCTATCATCGCCGAGTTACTGCCACAGGCCGACGAACCCGTGCGCAGCGTACTGGAAAATCTGGCCAAAACCTCGGCCGGTGAACTAGATACCCTCGCCGCCGCCCTGCTGGCGTATGACTTCAACCTAGTCGGCAGCGATAAAGCGCCCTTTATCTGGGCGGCGTTGGGCGTTTATCGCGCCCAGTGCGCCGCAGCGCTCAGTGGCCTCGGCCAAGCACAAGCCGATTACGGTGAGGCTCGTCAGCATTGCCCGGTGTGTGGCTGTGTACCGGTGTGTGGCGTTGTCCACCTGGGCACCCAAGCGGGGTTACGCTACTTGCACTGCGCGCTGTGCGAATCCGAATGGCATGTGGTGCGCGTAAAATGCAGCAACTGCGAACAAACGGGTAAGCTGGATTACTGGTCACTCGACAGTGAGCACGCGGCGGTTAAAGCCGAAAGTTGTGGGGATTGTGGTAGCTACATTAAGCTGCTATACCAAGAAAAAGACCCACAGGTGGATGCGGTTGCTGACGATCTGGCGAGCTTATTTTTGGACGCCCGGCTAGAGGATCAAGGCCTGCTCCGTAGCACGCTAAATCCGCTGGTATTTCCCGCAGGTGAATGACAAGATAGGCGAAAATATACGCAAAGGAATGCCTATGAAACTGATTGGAAGTTACACCAGCCCGTTTGCCCGCAAGATTGCCATCTTGTTGCAGGAAAAAGACGTCGCCTTTAGTTTTGTTAACGATCCGCCGGGAAAACCAGAAAGCCGCGTGCCGGACTATAACCCGTTGGGGAAAATTCCGGTGCTGCTGCCTAACGAAGGGGGCTGCTGGTTCGATTCGCCGTTATTGGCAGAATATATCGAGCTAACCTATCCACAACCGGCGTTTTTACCCGCAGATCCGCTGTCCCGCCTACAAGTCCGCCAATTGGAAGCGGCTGCCGATGGCGTTACCGATGCGGCTATCTTGATTGTCATGGAATTGCTCCGGCCAACCCACGAACAGTCAGCCGCATTTGTGGATAAACAACGCCTGAAAATCAGCCGTGGGCTGAACTTTCTGGAGCAGGCCTCAGCCACGCAGCAATATTGCAATCAGCCACAGCTGAATCTGGCCGACATTGCGATTGTCTGTTTGTTGGATTATCTGCTGTTCCGGGAAGTGGATGTTCACTGGCCGAAACACTGCCCCCACCTGCATGCATTGTTCTTACGACTAGGCGATCGCTCCAGCGTGATAGCCACATACCCGCATGTCTGAGCGCCATTTTATAACTCGATAACAGCCCCACTGGGGCTGTTATTTTAACGCCAACCGGATACTCACATCACGATACTCACACCGCTTCGCATTTATCATCTATCACGTATAGCACCGCTTATTTTTTTCACCACACCCAGCCTATTATTGCACGGTTGAAATAGCGTCATGAGCCTGATAACGTTGATGGCCTATTGCTTACTCAAACTAATGCATAAAACCACAATGAAAAAAACACTACTTGCACTTTGCCTAACACTGACCTGCGGCGTGGCCACTGCCGCTGTCCATGCCCAAGAGCCATTGACGCTTAGCAGCCTCAAACAAGATGCCGCCGCCGCCAAAGCCTTTAAGACGCTGCAAGGGCAGCACCCTTTGCCAGCATGGGTGAATAAAGGCAGCACCGATTCGCAAACTAAAACCGTACTACTGAACGGAAAAGAGTACTGGGTTCTCAGTGCGTGCAAACCGCATGACTGCGCCGCTGAACAGCTGGCACTCCTGTATTCACCGCAAAGCCATACTATGGCTGGCGTATTCTCCACCAGCAATGAATCGGCCACTGAGCAAAAACTCACTTGGCTGAATGTGAGTGATGATTTATCGATAGATGGTAAAACTGTTCTGTTTGCCGCGCTAAGCGGTAGTCTGGACAATCACCCCAATAGCTTCAACTATCAGTGATATGTTAATGGCCGATCCCGTATCGGCCTAATGTCTTGGTCTTGCTATTCCAAGTAAAGCGACCGTCATTCAGATCACTAAGACAGTCGGCCTTATTCTTCACCCATAAACATGCCAGCAGTCGCGTCCGGCACTTTTGCTCTTATATAACACCTGATCGGCGCGCTCAAACAGCACAGCAGCAGATTGCGGACCGGTTGCAACCCCCATACTTAATGTCACCCGGCAGCTATTTTCACGCCAATGCAACGCCCGCACGTTTTTCAATAACTGCTCTAAAACCGGGGTCAATCTATTACCACTTAAGGGTAATAACGCCGCAAATTCGTCCCCACCAATCCGATAGACATGCGCTACCCCCAGCACTTCAGCCAACATGCCTGATACTCGACACAGCACAATGTCACCAAAAGCATGCCCCCACGTATCATTGATGTGTTTAAAGCGATCCACATCAATCAACACCAGCGAGAAAGCCGAGTTTTGTTTTATGGCTAATGCCAGATCTTCATCAAATGCACGGCGGTTGAAAATTTTTGTCAGCGCATCCAAACGCAAACTGAGGTGATAAGTCTTATAGTGCTCTTTGAGCACAGAAATACTTTTATCTACAAACCATGCTGGCTGCGCTTTTTTATCCGCCGATAACGGGTGATTTTCAGATAACAGCGTGAACTCCTGCTCCACCAACCCTAGCTCCTGACGAAATATTTTCAGCAGCGCACGTAAGCCCAGAGCCGATAACAACACAATGAAGGCAATTGGGATCACCAACATCACAAACTGGTGGATAAAGGCGTGGCGAAAATGTTGTGCTGGCACATAGATACCAATATCCCACGGGACATAAGAAAGTGATTGCCGCAAAAATACACCTTGTTTTAATCCCTGTAAGGATGAATAACTATTTTCGGCCACAGGGAAAACGTCTGGCATTAGATCAGCGTTGACCATTGATAATAATTTACCGTTTTTTTCATTCCGAACAAACAGTGTAATTAGCTCATCACTCACGATCCGTGACAATAAATTATCAATTGTGCTCAGCGGCATATCCACTAACAATACCCCCAGCGTACTGCCGGAGTCAGTCAGAATCACTTTACCTAACGTCAGCACCTGCGCAGCTCCATTAGCGTCCGTATAAGGGCCAGTCCACTCAGGGAGAGAGAAGTTACGCTCAATAAGGCTATACCAAGGCCGAGATGTCACATCGTAGTTTTCAGGTTGAACCCACGTTGGGTAAGCATCCACATTACCGTTTATGGCATTGAAAAAGAAAATATGATGATTGGCCTCTAATTTTATTTTATGTACGATTGGCCAAACATCGGTAAAAACTTCCCCCCCAGCCTCTATTTCTTGCTTGTTGAGCCTGGACTCCAGTGCCTCTAGCTGGTTTTCATTGACCCGTACATGTTCGTATAAGTAACTATTCCCGAGAGTAAATAAAAGGTGCCGATACCTATTAACTTCACGTTCAGCATACGAATTATAATTTATTATTGATACGGCAAAAGAAATTATAAGTGTGACAAAAACGAGTATGATGGAGACTTTAAATAGCAAGTAATACTTCATTTTTGTTTTCATCGGTGCAGCAG
>JBOFCH010000218.1:0-2459 GCA_051645985.1 Plesiomonas sp.
CAGCTCTTCACGCACCGCCATGGATTCGGTCTCTTTATAGCGCCGTTCCATGTTGTGCAAGATCCCCTCGAACGGGTGGTGTCGGATGGTGGTATCACCGCGATCGTTGATGTATTTGAACTCGATATTCTCGCGCCCCGATCCCGACAGCACCGCTTTTTGAATGCGTGGAGGCAGAGAATTGAACGGTGCTTCGATATCGAAGTCATAATATTCGGCCAGTGACTTGAGCATCTGGAAGTAGTAGAAGTTGCGCTTATCCCAGCCGCGAATTGCGCCACCGGCTAATGATAACTCTGGATGCTGGACGACACGCTCAGGGTCAAAATACTGCTGTACCCCGAGGCCATCACAAGTTGGACAGGCCCCCGCCGGGTTATTAAAGGAGAACAGCCGCGGCTCCAACTCATGCATGCTGTAGCCACAGTGTGGACAGGCAAAATTCGAGGAGAACACCAGCACCGGCGCATTGCTGTCTTCCATATCGGCAACTATCACCGTACCACCAGACAGCGTCAGTGCGGTCTCAAAGCTTTCTGCCAGCCGCTGCGCCAGATCATCACGTACCTTAAAACGGTCTACGACCACCTCAATGGTATGCTTTTTTTGTAGCTCCAAGGTTGGCGGATCGGATAAATCACACACCTCACCATCAATCCGGGCGCGGATATAACCCTGCGTGGCCAGATTTTGCAGCGTCTTACTGTGTTCACCTTTACGCTCTTTGATAATCGGTGCCAGTAGCATCAGCTTTTGCCCTTCAGGCAGGCTTAACACCTTATCGACCATCTGGCTGACTGTTTGTGCCGCCAAGGGGACATCGTGTACTGGACAACGCGGATCACCGACCCGAGCAAATAGCAGACGTAAATAGTCGTGAATTTCGGTGATGGTACCGACAGTAGAGCGTGGATTGTGAGAGGTGGACTTTTGCTCAATCGAGATAGCCGGTGACAGCCCCTCAATATGATCAACATCCGGCTTTTCCATCAAAGACAGAAACTGGCGCGCATAGGCTGACAGTGACTCCACATACCGGCGCTGACCTTCCGCATACAGCGTATCAAACGCCAGCGATGACTTACCGGATCCCGACAGTCCGGTGATCACAATCAGTTTGTCGCGCGGGATAATCAGGTTGATGTTTTTCAGGTTGTGGGTGCGAGCACCCCTGACTTCGATCTTATCCATAGCGTCACTTTAGGCCATAAAGGAGAGAAGGTAATAAAGGTAAAGTGGTTAAAATCTGAGTATCGCATAAAATAAAAATAACTGAATAGATATCCAGTAATTCTCCCGTACCGATTTCGGTGCACCGTACTGACAGTATGGGGTGGTCGCTTTGCGCAGGATTTCGCGCTTCTTTATCGGGAAGGTGCTCAGATCTGAAGGGAGCGTGATACAATCAGAAGTTAAACACACAATTGACATCCAATAAGCGGAGAGAGTTATGGCCAGAGGTGGCATTAACAAAGTTATCCTGATCGGTAATTTGGGGCAGGACCCTGAAGTACGCTACATGCCGAACGGTAATGCTGTCGCTAATATCAGCATCGCGACCTCTGAAAGCTGGCGCGACAAGAATACCGGCGAGCAAAAAGAGCTGACCGAATGGCACCGCGTAGTACTGTATCGCCGTCTGGCGGAAGTCGCCGGTGAATACCTGAAAAAAGGGGCTAAGGTTTACATTGAAGGTAAACTGCGTACCCGTAAATGGCAGGATCAAAGCGGACAAGAGCGCTACACCACTGAAATTCAGGCTGATGAAATGCAGATGCTGGATACCCGTGGCGGTATGGGCGCACCAGCCGGTCAAGCGCAAGGCGGTTGGGGTCAGCCACAGCAGCCACAAAACCAAGGTTTTGCGCCACAGCAGTCACAAGGCAGCTATGGCAACGCGCCGGCACAAGGTGGCTATGCCAATAATGCACCAACGCCGAATGCCGCTCCGGCTAACAACAATGCCGGTTTTGGCAGTGCTGAGCCACCGATGGATTTTGATGACGACATTCCATTCTGATCCCATATTCCGTGGCCCGCTTCGCATTGAGTGAACCCGCTCGTGAGTGTGACAGTCGACGGATAGATAGCTCGGCAGAACATAACAACCGCTTTATTCGTCAGGATAAAGCGGTTTTGCTTTATATACTTTATATAGAATAATAGGTGGTCGTAATCGCTGGCTCCCGTATCAGCAATACCGAATAGCGGAAAATCCGGGGCTTTTAGCGGTAGAAATGCTGCCATTTCAGACGTTCGGAGCAGAAATTAATCAAACGGCATAAAAACCTAAATTTCCCTCTTGCGCCCTGAGTAAAACGCCCTATAATGCGACCCCACTGACACGGCAGCAGTGATGCAAATCACAGTGAGCAAGTGGTCAACTAAACAAGCGGTTAAGCGTGATAAAAAAGGCTTGACGGCACCACAGGAAAGCGGAATAATGCGCGTCCTGTCGT
>JBOFCH010000219.1:0-2136 GCA_051645985.1 Plesiomonas sp.
TCCGTCAGCTTAAGGAAGATCGCGTGCTTCCATCCAGTCGCTAATCGCGCCAAATTTGAGTGGTGTTTTGCCGCCATTGATAAACCAGCTTGCCGCATGAGCACCAGCCATCATCCCAACTTTCCACAATCCTGGATGACTATTGGCATAAGCGAACATTTTTATCGCCCGTTGCTCTGCTTTTGCGGTGATCCCTTTTTCAGCCATCACCCGACGATGACGCAAAATCAGTTTTGACAGCGGAATACGCACCGGACACACGCTGTCACAAGCGGTGCATAAAGAGCAGGCGTAGGGTAAATCTTTAAAATCTTTATAGCCGCCAAGTAACGGGGAAATCACCGCACCAATTGGCCCTGGATAAATAGAGCCATATCCATGACCGCCAATATGGCGATATGCCGGACAAGTATTCATACAAGCCCCGCAACGAATACAGCGCAGCACATCCCGAAATTCAGAGGCCAGCACCTCAGAACGCCCGTTATCGACAATAACCAGATGAAACTCTTCAGGACCATCAACGTGCCCCGCTTCGCGTGGTCCTGTCAGCCAGGTGTTGTATCCCGTCAAACGTGCACCAACGGCACTGCGCGCCAGCATGGTGATCAATACATCTACCTCTGCAAACGTGGGAGCAATACGCTCCATTCCCATCACTGCAATATGCGTTTTAGGCAGCGTGGTACACATTCGCGCATTACCTTCATTGGTCACCAGGCATACCGAACCGGTCTCTGCCACCGCGAAATTACAGCCGGTAATACCTATTTCAGCACTGAGGAAATCTTCGCGGATTTTTTGCCGAATGAATAAGGTCATCGCTTCAGGCGTTTCCGGCCCCTCATAGCCCAGACGTTCGTGTAGCACTCGACGGATCTGATGGCGATCTTTATGAATTGCCGGGACCACAACATGAGAGGGCGGATCTTGATCCAGCTGGAGAATATATTCACCCAGATCGGTTTCAATCACCTGAATCCCGGCATCCTGCAACACATGATTGACACCAATCTCTTCGGTCACCATCGATTTAGATTTCACTACCTTCCGGGCATTTTTGCGTTGGGCAACCTGTAAAATGTAGCGGGTGGCGTCTTCTTTGGTTTTTGCAAAATAGACGTGACCGCCGTTTTGTGTCACTTTTTCTGAGAGCTGGTACAGATAAGCGTCGAGATTACTCAGAACATGATCACGTATCTGGGCGGCCCGATCGCGCCACTCCTCCCAGTGCCCCAATTCATCGACCATTTTTTGCCGATTTGCCCCAATACGCTGCTGCGCGTTTGCCACCGCTTTGCGCATGATCGGATCTTCAATTTGCTGACGGATGCGTGTCTTAAAATCTGTATTACTGGTTTTGATCGACATCTTTATATCCTCAGCGGCTCATCAGCACTTCAGCAATATGCATCACTTTGACTTTCTGCCCTTCCCGTTGTAATCGTCCACTGATGTTCAGCAGGCAACTCACGTCAGCACCAATTAAATACTCAGGGCGGACTTCCATCAGGTGCGCAACCTTTTCTTTCACCATCTCGCCGGATATTTCGGCCATTTTGACCGAGAACGTGCCGCCAAATCCGCAGCAGGTATCCTGTTCAGCAAAGGTCAACAGCTCCAGTCCACGCACATTTTTCAGCAGCGTAAGTGGTTCGTCCTTCACCCCCAGCTTACGGGCCAGGCTACAAGATGGGTGATACACCGCTCTCCCTTGCAAACTGGCACCTACATCGACTACCCCTAATGTATTAACAATAAAAGAGGTGAGATCCTGCATACGCGCGGCAACCTTTTCGGCACGTGATGCCCATTCAGGTTCATCCGCCAGATACGTCGGGTAACTTTTTACGGCATAGGTGCAAGAGCCAGCCGGTGAAATAATGGGATCGTCGTTATCCTCCAGTGCGGCGATCAGATTTTTCATCCCTGGAATCGCTTCTTTGATATAACCACTATTGATCGCAGGCTGACCGCAGCATCCCTGTTTCTCCGGGAAATTTACGCGACAGCCGAGTTTTTCCAGTAGCAGCACGGAGTCTCGTGCCATTCTTGATTTCAGGGCGTCACCAATACAGGTGACAAAGAAATTGACATTCACAACTAATACTCCATTACTTCATGCCCATTTATGCC
>JBOFCH010000220.1:0-3647 GCA_051645985.1 Plesiomonas sp.
AGCCGGATCGCGCTGTCGGCACACATCCGGGTACGGTAGGCATCCAGAAATGTTGCTGGGGTCTGCTGCGGCCCGCTGGCATTTTGATTGTCTTGCACAAAGACCAGTTTGATCTCTGCGGCCAGTTTACTGGCCATCACCAGTGTATAGCCATTGCCCTGCATCGGTAGGTAATTACGCAGACGGTTCACTTGTTGCTCAGCAAGTTGTTCGGCTTGTGAGTGGCTCTGACTCATCGAACATCCGGTGACCATCAGTACGGCGAATAAGACCGTACATGCGGTTAATAACTTCATCCCTGCATCATCCGTTCATCATGATCCGTGTGTCATTCCCGATGTGATTTTCGTCTTATTGCTGCTATCGGGAGCCTTTTGGTGAGCGCATGGCTCATGCTTAAGGTAAGACTTGGCGGAAAGGTTTCACCGTAACTTGGCGGTATACACCGGCAGCCACATAGGGATCGGCGGCAGCCCATTGTTGCGCTTCTTCCAACGAGGCAAACTGTGCGATCACTGTGGAGCCAGTAAATCCGGCAGCGCCCGGATCGATGTTATCAATGGCTGGATTCGGGCCGGCAATAATCAACCGTTGTTGTGCTGCCAGCTCTTGCAGACGAGCCAGATGCGCAGGACGAGCCTGCAAACGGGCCGCCAGACTATTCGGCTGGTCTTCGGCGAAGATGACATACAACATACAGCATAATTCCTTTGGTTCGTCGTAAGCATAATTAACCCGCAGTGTAGTAATCCCACCGCCATGTAATATTCGCATGAAATACAAGAAATACAACGCCGAAAAGGGGAAGGGTGACCTCTGGCATAGCATTTTTTCGAGCTATCACTGAATTATGCGCCGTGAGCACCGGCCGGCGTTAACGTTAAAGGTGGTGTGAGAAGATTGATTAAAGGGAAGAACGTGAATATCCAGAGGAGTATGTGTTTCTCGGGTAACGTTTCATAAACGCCTTAACAAACAGGCGATGTATTCACATCGCCTGTGAGCAGAGAGCGATTATTGGCTCATTATTTTTGAGTAGCAACCGCTTTTGCTTGTTCGTGGATCTTAGCTTTCATGCTACCCACGGTTTGCTCAGGATGCTTCTGACATGCTTGAATGATCATCGGTGTGATAGAGCCGACAACTTGCGCATCAACATAATCACCGTGTTTGTAGTCGGTATCGTAGTTGGCAACCCAGAACGCCATTGGGGTTTGTGCTTTTGGATTCAGCAGCAGGAAATCTTTACAGGTCATGTCCTGTGGTGCTGGAGCGGCCGGTGCGGTGGCAGCAAAGCTGGCACCGGAGAAACATAATGCAGCGAAAGTTACACCAAGCAGAGTTTTCTTGTTCATTTTCGTACCTCGTGTACGCAGTGGACTCAATTAATAAAAACTTAATTAATAAGCTCAACGTGGATGACTTTTTCTCATGCCATCTAACGCTGCTAACGGTAATCCTTGAGCGAGTATAGTCGCAATGCGAGAAACGCTAACAAAATGTGTTCTTTGTGTGGAAAAATGTCAGAGTGTGTTCGAAGGGCTATAGCAGCAATATTTCCACGTTGATGACCATTCTCAGGCTCAATGTTCCGGGGAAATGTATTGAAGTAATCAGTGTCACCGGATAGGTAAAAAATGGTGCAATATTAATATGCTACAAAGGTCATGTACGAGAAAGTAGCTTGAACGTGGTGTAAACGGTGGGAGCGACTTAGTTAGAATAACTCTTCACCGGGCGAAATAAGCACGGCGAATGGAGAGCATGAAACCGTCATGCTGTTGGATGCAGCGTGCGGTTTCATCAGCATTCAGTATTAACCATTATTTGGTCTTTTCGTCGGAAGATTGCGGTGTTGTCGCTGTTGCATTTTCCGTTTCGGTTGGGCGATTTTTATCCGTGTGCTGTGGTGGGCGTACAAATCCATGACGTACGCGGGAAGAGCTTGGACGGCTTCGGTGGCAGGCAGGAAGTGGACTCATAAATGCCTCAGCTTATATTCTGATTTATCAGTAAAGAGGTTGTCAGTTAACTCGACATTAACATGAGAGCAGTGTACTCCGGCCCGCAGCGCTTTTGAATGGGGTAGAGCACAAATTCATGGGAAAAAAGGTGCTTTTTCGCTGTATCGGTGAGTAAACCCGTAAGAAATATGCAGCTTTTCACTTTTCCCTTAGTAGAAACAGAATGTTAGTGAATAAGAAAACCCGTTCATAGCGCTTAGACCAGTGTCTGGGCGAGGAAAAAAACACCCGAAAATAAGTATTAGCTGGTTATATCCACTGATTATATTAATAGATATGCATTCAACATAGAGTGTTGGTTTAGCGCATGATGCTACAACCACGGTGAGATAACGTGTCATTCAGTGGATGAGATGAAGAGCTAGAGAATAAAGACAGGAATAAAAGAAAAGGAGGGATGACTCCCTCCTGAATATCATTAGCAATGACACGCGAATATCATAAAACGATGTAGATTTTTCTACATCAAGCGGTGACCCAACACACATATAAAACTAGTTGAGCATGACGTTACAGTCAACGTCATTTGATGTTCCGTTAACGTAAGCGTTAATACTATATAAGTAAAAATAAGGCAGAAGTATTAATCAGTAGTGCCATGTGCTAATTAATGACCGTAATACTGGTGCATTGTTATTTTTTATTTCGTAAAAAGGCTTCCATTATAGGGCAGCCTTATCTTATGCAGGGATTATCCTGTACTCGAATGGATTGTCGATGACGTAAATCTGCGTTTTTCATTCGATGATGACGATAGCGTGGGCGCAATCGTGTGTGATTACCGCCGCGATAGTACGTTATCAAATAACGTCTAACACGACGCCATCGTGTTAGACGATGACTTCATCGTTAGTGAGGCGTCGAAGTCTGCCGCGTTAATAGCGGGCAGCATTGAGTAGCATTTGGGTATACGGGTGTTGAGGCTGCTGGAATAAGGTTTCCGTTTGGCCGGCTTCCACGATCTTACCGTCTTTTAGCACCATGACCTGGTGGCACAAAGAGCGGACAACATGCAGGTCGTGACTGATAAACAGATAGGCTAACCCGTGGCGGGCCTGTAGCTGTTTGAGTAGTGTCAGGATCTGCACCTGTACGGTGCGATCCAATGATGAGGTGGGTTCATCAAGGATCAGTAGCTCTGGGCGCAAGATCAGTGCTCGGGCAATCGCAATCCGCTGGCGTTGGCCGCCGGAGAACTCAAAGGCATAGCGATGACGGCTTTGTGGATCTAGCCCGACCTCCTGCATGATATTGATAACCTGTTGCTCACTTTCCTCTGCGGATAAGCGGGCATGCAGGCGTAAGCCTTCGGCAATGATGTCACCTACGGGCATGCGTGGGCTGAGTGACGAAAATGGATCTTGAAAAATAACTTGGATCCGGGAGCGGTAAGGTAGCATCTGTTTGCGGTTGAGGCAGTTAAGATCCTCTTGGTCAAACTGGATCGTGCCTTCTGAGGGCAGCAGCCGCAGCAGCGCCAGTCCACAGGTACTTTTACCGGAGCCACTTTCGCCCACCAGACCGAGGCTTTCACCGCGATTCACGTGGAAGCTGACGTCGTCCACCGCTTTGACATGACCGACGGTGCGCTTGAGCAAACCGCGCTGGATGGGAAACCAAACT
>JBOFCH010000221.1:0-5173 GCA_051645985.1 Plesiomonas sp.
AGTTGCCGGTGTAAATCAGTCATGCTATCCATCGCCTGAGCCTGCGGAGTTTGAGTCATAGATTTAACCTGTTAATGTTGACAGAATATACCGCTAATTCACCGCATTGACTATTCACCCACTGTGGTCAGGCTCGCAGGAGTGTGAGCTGGTGACGGGGATTGTGCCAGTAAGGCAACCCAGTCTACCGGATTGGGGGTATCGGAATGGACAACTTTAATCAGTCCGCGTCGGATGGCATCCAGACAGGCGACATACAGATCCCCTTGAAAACAAGCCGGTGTGGCCGTTGGGATCGGTAACAACATAACCCAATGATTCTGGTCATATTGTTGATTAAGTTGTGCGGCTGCGGTTTGCGCCAATTGTAACACATTAAGCAGTTCAGGTAACTGTACACCGCTGATTGCTCGTGGCAGCAGTGGATAGTGGCAAGAGCCAATACTGATTTGTCCGGCGGATGCGGGATAGTGTGGGAATTGCTCGCATATCGTCAAAATCTGTTGAACAAACGCCTCCGCTGACGCGCTCACCTCGCTGGGTTCGACATACAAAAAGCCGTTATCGTTGAGGTGAAATAGTTGTCCACGGCTGCCCAGCGTCGCGTGCAGATAGGCACCCAGCTCTCCTTCAAGTTGTACCACCGCCTGATAGCTAAAATCTGGCCGCAAGCGCAGTTCAGCAAGCCAGTGAAGCCGGATCAACGCCACTTTCAGGCGCTGTGACTTAAAGGGGTTATCATCGATAATCGCCAGCACTCCGGCGTGCTCGCCATTGATTACCTGTTCACACCGTCGTAGCGTGGTCTGGAGATAGTCAGGTAGAGTCGCATTCAGTTTGCGCTGATTAGCCAGATGGGTGCGCGGGTGGCTAAAGCCCATTTTGCGGTTACGGCGCAAGGCACTGCGATAACTTGACGTGACAATCATAAAATAACACATGACCACCACCGTAATTAATATCGAGCACAGTAACAATTGGTTCAGTTTACGACCACGTGAATATTGCTGGGCTAGAGATTGATAACTGGCTTGTAACTCATGATTGGTATTTATTTTGTCAATCAATTGCTCATGTTGGAGCAGTGTTTCGGTGTTGAATTCCACCTGCTGGGAGCGGATTTTATCTAATAATTTTACCTTATCCTGCAAGTAGGTATTTTCTAACGTGCGGTTGCCATTTTTCTGGTAGGCTTGGATCAGTAATGAATATGCATATTTGCGTAGTTTCAGATCATTCGGTGAAATTTCATTCAATCCCTGTTGAATCGTGGATAAGGCAGCACTGACTTTATTATTTCGTAATAAGTACTCGCCTTTAAGTAACATGTAAACTGGATTTAATACGGCAAAACGTTGCTCTGAGTTGATAATTTGTTCAACTTGATCAATGTAATCACTGGCTTTTTTCAGTTCATTGAGTTGTAAATAAACAAACGCGATGCCGAGTTTGATATCAATCAGCTTGCCAGGATTCGGGATGGTATTCGCAAGATCAATCGCATTTAGGTAATTGACCAGCGCTAAATTAGGCTGATCTTCATTACTGTGGATATGTCCAATCAATTTTAATGCACTGGCTAGGCAACTTTTCTCACCGACTTTTTCGTAGAAACTGGCGGCGTGAGAGGCATAGTTGAGGGCTAACGAATAGCCACCATAGGTGACATAAAAATTGGCCAGCTGTAACTGGGCATCGGCCACCAAATCTTTTTCACGCTGCGCGATAGCCAGCCCCATCGCAGTCATCAAGGCTTCCTGCGTCGCATTACGGTGTTGCAGTAGCGTCTGGAGGCGGCTTTCGGCCAAGTAGTACTCTATTTTTAGTCTGGGATCGTTCACATGATTGAGCAAGGCATGTGCATTATTCAGATAAGTTTGGATCTGCGGAATACTGTTTTTGACTTGCGAAGACGATAGCGAGTCTAGATACACGGCGGCCATCAGCAATTGATATTGCACCTGAATATTGGCGGGTAAATGGCGTAAATTTTGTGTCAGGCCCGATTGCGCCAGCGTTTGCAATGCAATTTGTGGCGTACCGGTTTTCTCCCAAAGATATTTGGCTTTAAGTAATACTGCGGTGGCTTGGGTTCGTGTATTGTTGAGGTTTTTGGCTAATTGTGCGACGTAGTCTAGGGTTTTTAATGCATCTTGCACATTGCCGGTTTTATTTTGAGCCTGACTTTTGAGTAACAGGGCTTGTAGCGTATTTTCACGACTTTGTTGTAAGTATTGCAAGCTTAGGTTACGTACCGAATTACTTGCGGTCAGTGTGCGTGCCGGCTTTTCAATATAGTGATTGAGTTTCTCCAGCGCTTGGGCCGGATCGGTATTTAACAATGCCTCGGCCTGAACTAATTCAGGACTAGGCTCATACGCAGGTAACTCATCGAGCGATATGGCATAAGCACCGGCGGGCATGAAATAGAACAACAGGAAAAACAAAAAACGCCACATCACAAAGTATCTTATTTATTTGTTAAGAGTAAATTGATTTTTTTATGGACTAAAATAATTATTCTTAGTGTAGCGGATGCGGTATCTGAAACCAAGTATACCGCATCACGAATATCACATTATTGGCGTGCCAGACGGTGGTTGTGCGCCGGCATATCTTCCCAATCGGAACGAAATGGATTGATATCCAGACCGCCGCGCCGGGTATAGCGGGCAAAGACGGTCAGTTGCTCTGGGCCACAAAAACGTTTGAGGTCGGTAAAGATCCGCTCGACACACTGTTCATGGAATTCGTTATGGCTACGAAATGAAATCAGGTAACGCAATAAAGCTTCGCGATTAATTTTCGGCCCACGGTAATGAATGCTCACTGATCCCCAGTCGGGCTGGCGGGTGATCAGGCAGTTGGATTTCAACAAATGGCTCACCAACGTCTCTTCTACCCGCTCGGCAGGCTCGCCGTTGCCGTCGGTTGCGGCATTAAGCAGATAATCGGCATTGAAGTGGTAGTCATCAATGGCAATATCTTGCTCATCAATACAGTCTCCCACCCAATGGATGATGGCCTGATCGGAATAGGCACTCAAGTGGTGCAGCTGTACCTTCACCTCGCCCTGAGCGCAGTGGCTCAAGTCACGTTGCAGCGTGGCAGATACGGTTTCCCAGTCAGCGAAACGTGTCTGATTGAAACTGTTCAGGTACAGCTTAAAACTCTTGGACTCCACCAGATTGCGGCTGGTGGCCGGAATGTAGACATCACCGATGGCGACTTGCGGTACACCGTGACTGTTCAGCCATGACAGCTCATACAACGTCCACAGATCGGCACCAGAAAAGGGCAGTTCACCGGTCAGTTGCAGATCATCACGGTTCAGCGCACGTGGTACCGGTTGCAGTAATTCTGGATTGTAGTGATCACAGTAGTCCGTCGATTTACCCAGCGTTAATCCTCGTAGCGCCGGATCATTGTGGTATTTGGTCATGATTTCTACTCAGTGTCGGTTACAATATCCGGCAGTTTACCCCAAATTCTGAGTAAGACGATGCAAGATCAAGTGCAACAGCAAGTGATAGATGCCCTGCAACAGTTAAACCAGCGCTATGAGCAATATTGGCAAGATAACACACAAGGAATGCCACAAAGTGTCAGTTTGTGCGATATCCCTTCTCCTTGCATGGTTACTCAGGATGCGGAGCGGGTTTTTTGGCAGCCGCAACCACGTTGTCAAAATGTCAGCTTGCAGGCCGTAGAGCAGGCATTAGAGATCCGACTACGTGAAGACATTCAAGCTTATTTTTGTGCTCAGTTTGCCGCCGACATGGCCGTGAGCTGGCAACAGCAACCGTTGACATTGCTGCAAGTCTGGAATGACGAAGATTGGTCACGGTTGCAGGAAAACTTGATTGGCCATTTGGTGTCTCAGCGCCAGCGTAAATGTACACCGACGCTATTTTTAGCGCTGACAGAAGATGATAACCAGATTGTCTCGGTCTGCAATCTGACCGGCGCCGTTGTGCTGGAGCGTCTGGGCGATGCTCAGCACACCGTACTGGCTGAGGATCTGGTGACATTCCTCAATGATCTACAACCGCGTATTGCTTTTCTCTGAGAGCGCGGTTACCACGCATTCCATTGTTTTTCATTCATGGTTTTTCGTTTATGGGTTCGCCGGTGTTAGGTGTTCTGTGCACCTAACACCTTCTCCAGTTGCGTTTGCAACTGGGCTACCTGCTGCTCCAGTTGATTGACCCGCTCTTCCAGTGTCACGGTGGGTGTGGCCGTGCCGAGGCCAGTGGCTGGGCCATGACCCGTTTTATCGCGCGCGAGCAGACTGACAATCACGGGTAACGGCACGGGCTGGCTAAGACGACTTTTGATCAACGCTACTGAGGGGGACTTACCCTCTGCTTTGAGCTGCAACAAGACTTGCTCCAGTTCACGGCTTACATCATTCATATTGGCCATAGTGGCTCCTTCTGGTTTCAGATATGGGATAGCAATGCCTGCTATGTTGGGGGTGGACGTTGCACGTTGCGTGGTGATTGTAACGCGAGCATGGCGTTGTGGTGTGTTGGATAACAAAATCAGCGTCGCGATCAATATTGGGTTACCGGCGCATTTTTTAGTTAACCGATTGTGCGCAAATTAGCAAATTGTGCCTACGGGATTGACTTTTTATAAAAACGATTCAGTTGGTTGAGATATTGACCATTGCTCTTGTAAGATATTTCCTACAGGTGTTGTGCGAATAGTGGAACTGATTTTGAGCGGTTACTGCGCTATGTAAAAACAGTTTTTAATATAATTCAGCAAGTTAAATTATATGTCATGCGTAGTAATCGAATACATCACACATAACTATTTGATATATCGCTTGTGAAAAGTATGCAGAAAGGTAGTCTTAAGGACGTCGGCAGGACGCAAGCATAACGACAAGGATAACCATGGATACGGTGGCCATTTCAGGATGAAAAGGCCGGAATTCAGGATGAGTTCACGCGATCAGGATATCTTCATGGACGCTGCAACGATGCAGATGCAACCGGTACGGATACAGGTTGATTAAGGATGATAATGGATCTCTTCAGGATGAAGAATCGGGATTAGCCTTAGGATGAGGACACGGATACTTCAGGATGAAGTCAGGGACACCTCCAGGATGGAGACGTGAGCCGGCATAAGGACAGTACGGCGACGCAAGGATGGTACAGGG
>JBOFCH010000222.1:0-13032 GCA_051645985.1 Plesiomonas sp.
TGGCGGCACGCCTCAAGATCATGAGCCGACTGGATATCGCCGAACGCCGCATTCCGCAAGATGGTCGTATCAAGCTCAAACTGAGCGAAGGCACCGCCATTGATCTTCGCGTCTCCACCCTGCCGACCCTGTTCGGCGAAAAAGTGGTGCTGCGCATTCTGGATTCGTCGGCCGCGCGCCTCGATATTGAACAGCTCGGTTTCACCGCCCGCGATCAACAGCTCTATATCGGCGCACTGGCGCGCCCACAGGGTTTGATCTTGGTCACCGGCCCAACCGGGAGCGGCAAAACCGTCACCCTGTACACCGGTTTATCACGCCTCAATACGCCAGAGCGTAATATCTCGACTGCCGAAGATCCGGTGGAAATCAACCTCAGTGGTGTCAACCAAACCCAGATCAACACCCGCGCCGGCCTCACGTTTGCCAGTGCGCTACGCGCCTTCTTGCGCCAAGATCCCGATGTGGTGATGGTGGGGGAAATTCGCGATCTGGAAACCGCTGAAATTGCCGTGAAAGCCGCCCAAACCGGCCACTTGGTACTATCCACCTTGCATACCAACTCGGCCGCCGAAACCCTGACCCGACTTTCAAATATGGGCGTACCGGCCTACAACATTGCGTCATCGGTCAACTTGATCATCGCCCAGCGGCTGGCTCGCCGCTTGTGTCCGCACTGCCGCGAAGCGGTCACCTTGAGTTATGCCGAGCAACAGGCACGCGAGTTCACCCCATTGCAGCGTGAAGGCATCACGATTTATCGCGCCCATAAAGAAGGCTGCGATCATTGCAGCAGTGGCTATAAAGGGCGTACCGGTATTTACGAAATGATGCCGATGTCCGCCCAACTGACCGATGCCATTTTGCGTGGTGCTCACGCCCCAGAGCTGACCGCTATTGCCTGCCAGCAAGGAATGCTAACACTGCGTCAGGCTGGCTGTGCCAAAGTGGTAGAAGGGATCACCTCACTGGAAGAAATCGAGCGCGTAACAGGAGTTTAAGATGTCCGCACTGATCCAGCCGAAAGTCCGCAAGCAGTACGCCTATAAATGGAAGGCCGTTAACCGGCAGGGTCAGGAGATCAGTGGCGAGCTGGACGCCAGCTCGATCGATGAACTCAAAGTGATCCTGATGAGCCGTGGCTTTAGCCACATTGAGGCCAAAAAAGTCTCGCAATCCCTGTTTACCAAGCTAAAAGACCGCATTAAACCGGCCGATATCGCCTTCTTTAGCCGCCAGCTCTCTACCATGCTGTTTGCCGGTGTACCGGTATTACAAGCGCTACGGCTGATTGGCGAAAGCCATGCCAAACCCAGCATGCGCCGCTTGATTAACGGGATCGCCGCTGATGTGGAAAGTGGTACTCCTATTTCACAATCCCTACGCAAATATCCGCTGATCTTTGACGATCTGTTTTGCGATTTGGTCAGTACCGGTGAAGTTACCGGCCGCTTAGATTTGGTGATGGACAGAATAGCCACCCACCGCGAAAAAATGGAAGCGCTGAAATCCAAAATTAAAAAAGCGCTGTTCTATCCGTCGATGGTGATGCTGGTTGCCATTGGCGTATCGGTACTGATGCTGCTGTTTGTGATCCCACAGTTTGAGCAGCTCTACCACGGCTTTGGCTCTGAACTGCCCGCTTTTACCCAGATGGTACTAAACCTGTCTATCTTGCTGCGTGAACAAGGGGGATTCGTGGCGGCCGGGATTGTGCTGGCGTTTTATCTGTATCGCCGCGCTTACCGCAGCTCGGAAAAAGTGCGGATGAAACAAGATGCCTTCATGCTGAAAATGCCGGTCATTGGCGTGATGTTACATAAAGCCTCGGTAGCCCGTTTTTCACGTACCTTGTCGGTCACCTTCTCCGCCGGTGTGCCACTGCTCAGCGGCCTGCTGTCAGCTTCCGGCGCATCGGGAAATTTGGTCTACCGCAATGCCATTTTGGCGGTACGTAAAGAAGCCGAGCAGGGGATCCCGATTCATCAGGCGATGCAAAAACAGCAGCTATTCCCGCCAATCACCACCCAGATGGTGATGATCGGTGAAGAGTCCGGCTCGCTGGATGGCATGCTGGATAAAATCGCCAGTATCTACGAGCAAGAGGTCGATGACATGGTCGATGCCCTCTCCAGTTTGCTGGAGCCGTTCATCATGGTGATCATCGGCGGTATTGTCGGCTCATTGGTGGTCGCCATGTATCTGCCCATTTTCAATATGGGCAGTGTCATCGGCTGAGTTCCTCACCATTAGCGTCAATGAGAGAATTAGCGTGCTCTTCAAAAGAAAGAAAATTGTGCCGATGCAAAAAGACCACGCTTTTCAACGTGGTCTTTTTTTTACCTAGACGGTAATCATCGCGCAATATATATCAACCGGTAAACACTCGGTTTTCCTGCTCCGCCACGCGGATAAAGGTAGTCCGCTTGGTCAGCTCTTTCAAACGCGCAGCCCCCACATAGGTACAAGCAGAGCGCAAACCACCCAGCACATCACGCACGGTATTTTCAACCGGGCCACGAAATGGCAGCAGCACAGTTTTACCTTCTGAGGCGCGGTATTCCGCTACCCCACCGACATGACGATTCATCGCCGTATCGGAACTCATGCCATAAAACTGCATGAATGTCTGGCCATCTTGCTCCAGCAAGCGCCCTTCACACTCTTGGTGCGCCGCCAGCATGCCGCCCAACATCACAAAGTCAGCGCCGCCGCCGAAGGCTTTCGCCACATCGCCCGGACAGGTGCAACCACCATCACTGACAATCTGACCACCCAGACCGTGCGCCGCATCCGCACACTCGATCACCGCAGAAAGCTGCGGATAACCCACCCCGGTTTTCACCCGTGTGGTACACACAGAGCCTGGGCCAATCCCCACTTTGACAATATCAGCACCGGACAGAATCAACTCTTCCACCATCTCACCGGTGACCACGTTACCGGCACAAATCACTTTGCTTGGAAACGCCGCGCGTACCTTCTGCAAATAAGAGACAAAGTGCTCAGAGTAACCGTTGGCCACATCAATACAGATGAAGTTCAACGCATCGCTTAACGCCAGCACTTGCTGCAATTTGGTGAAGTCCTGATCGGAGGTGCCACTTGATACCATCACATACTTCAACACCTCGGCTGGCTGCGCAGCCACAAAGGCCGCCCACTGCTCGATAGAGTAATGTTTATGCACTGCCGTCAGCATCTCAAAACCGGCCAACGCGGCCGCAATACCAAATGTCCCCACGGTATCCATGTTGGCGGCGATAATAGGTACGCCAGACCATTGACAACCGGCATGCTTGAACGTAAAATTCCGATCCAATGTAACCTCTGAACGGCTCTTCAATGTAGAGCGCTTCGGACGGATCAGAACGTCTTTGAAGCCGAGCTTCAAGTCTTCTTCGATACGCATTAAATAAGTATTCCTTTTCTTCTGTATTTCCGGCCGCTGCTGATTTTAGCCGATCCCCAGCCAGTCGGAGGTAGTCATTACATTGCGGTGATTATCGGACAACAATCACTATGCAATAAATTGCAGTTTTGCTACTGAGTTTCGCATGGTACATGGAGCGGACACTCCAATGCCACATCATACGCGATACTTAACGTTCAGCAAGACTGCGATTTTTCTTTTTTTTCCTGTAAAATCGATAAAATTTATTCACTTTCCTGTCAGTGACAGACAGTCTGGATTATCCATTGGACGGAACCCTGCTCATTGCCCTAGCGGCGCTGTTTGGCCTGCTGATTGGCAGCTTTCTCAATGTTGTCATTTACCGCTATCCGCTGATGTTAGAGCGGCGCTGGCATCTGGAATGTGCTGAACAGTTCCCCGAACTCGCCCCCCCGCCCGACGCACCACGTTTTGATCTGATTTTACCCGGCTCGCACTGCCCGCATTGCCAACACCCAGTGCGTTGGTTTGATAATCTGCCGGTGCTCTCGTGGTTGCTACTGCGTGGCCGCTGCCGCCACTGTCAGGCCCCGATCAGCAAACGCTATCCTCTGATTGAACTGCTCACCGCACTGGTTTTTGCCCTGCCTGTCGCGCTGTGGGGTTTAGAGATCTGGAGCATCGCGTGCGCGCTGTTTGGCGCGCTACTGATCACCGCCAGCATGATCGACTTAGATTGCATGTGGCTGCCAGACAGCTTAACCCAACCCCTGTTATGGGCCGGTTTACTGCTGGCGTGGGGCGGTTACTCTCCGTTATCGCTGCATGATGCGGTGCTGGGTGCTGCCGTTGGCTATTTGAGCCTGTGGAGCCTGTTTTGGATCTTTAAACTGCTGACCGGCAAAGAAGGCATGGGACGCGGCGATTTTGTGCTGATGGCGGCGCTCTGTGCATGGAGCGGCCCGGCTCAGCTGTTGCTGATTGCCCTGCTCGCCTCGGTGTGTGGTCTACTGTACGCCGTGTTGGCCCGCAAGACCCAGCAAGCCATCCCGTTTGGCCCGTGGCTGGCGCTCGGTGGCTGGATCAGTCTGCTATTTAGTGACACCATATATGCTCACTATTTTGCACTGATGGGATATTAATGTGAGCTATGTAGTTGCCATCACCGGTGGTATTGGCAGTGGCAAAAGTACCGTCGCCAATCTGTTCACCGCCTACGGAATCGAGCAGGTCGATGCCGATGTGATAGCCCGTCAGGTGGTGGAGCCGGGAATGCCCACACTGGCCGCCATCGCGCGTCATTTTGGCCCGGCGCTGATCTTGCCTGATGGCACCTTGGATCGCGCCGCACTGCGTCAGCGGATCTTTGCTCACCCAGCAGAAAAAGCGTGGCTAAATCAGCTGCTACATCCCCTAATTGGCCAGTCCATGCGACAAGCTCTGGCCGCTGCACGCTCTGAGTATGTGCTGTGGGTCGTGCCCTTGTTGGTGGAAAATCAGCTATATAGCCAAGCCGATCGGGTATTGGTGGTGGATGTCAGCCCACAAACCCAGATCCAGCGCACCCAACAGCGCGATCAGGTGCCCACGGAGCAAATTGCACAAATTCTGCACGCCCAAGCCAGCCGTGAACAACGTCTGGCAATCGCCGATGACATCATCAATAACGATGGCGATCCCAGCCTGTTAACCGCTCAAGTGGCACATCTGCACCAACATTATCTCCACTTAGCGGCCACCAAACGCTCCTAAGCGTCTTTGCCTTTTTTTGGCATCAGCTGGTGCAAATCGATCCCTGAATGTCGGCGCGTGTAACGTCACCGCCGACATCACCACCGACCTCGCTGCCCACCCATACATAAAACAATACCCTCCGTCGGCAATTGGTTTTAAACTTCCGCCATATCGCAGCAATACAGCCGTCGGGGAGAGCCGGATAATTTACCCTTTCGCCGCGCCTATATTCTGTTATCGTAATACTCTCTTTTCGATGAATCAGACCCATGATGAATGACTCAACCCGTTCAGTGATTTTTGAACATCCCCTGAATGAGAAGATGCGAGCCTGGTTACGCATTGAATATCTGCTGCAACAGCTGGATGATAACCAACACCTGAGCGATACCGCGCAGGCGATGGTTTTTTTCCGCACCATCGCCGATCTGCTGGAAGTGCTGGATCGGGGCGAAGTGCGTACCGATCTGTTAAAGGATCTGGAGCGCCAACAGCAAAAACTGGCCCAGTTTATTGATTCGCCGGGGGTGGATTTAAGCCTATTACAAGATCTGCGCGCCCAGCTCAAACAGCACTTTAGCGATCTGCTCGCCGCTCCACGCCTAGGGCAGGCACTGCGTGAAGACCGTTTCATCAGCCCCATTCGTCAGCGTCTGAGTATTCCCGGCGGTTGTTGCAGCTTCGATCTGCCAACCCTACATCTGTGGTTACATCTGCCACACAGCGAGCAGTCGCGCCAAGCGATCCACTGGATGGAAACCCTGTCGCCACTGCGTAATGCCCTGCGTATGGTGCTGACGCTGGTACGGCAAATCGCGCCGTTCCACCCTTGTTCCGCCAACGGCGGCTTCTTTCAGGACAATGGCGGTGAAGCTGAAATGCTGCGTCTGCGCCTGCAACTGGATGACATGGTTTACCCACAAGTCTCCGGCCATAAGAGCCGCTATGCAATCCGCTTCCTGCCACTCGACAGTGAACACGGTGAAGTGCCGGCCCAGTTATCGTTTGAACTGGCCTGCTGCTGATAATCACCGGACAGCCGAACGTCATATCGCCTGTCCGGTCTGACGAGAGAGCCTGATAATGAGCAAACCTATCATAGTCGCCTGTCCCACCTGTGGACAGAATGTGGAATGGAGCGACGCATCCCCATTCCGCCCGTTTTGCAGCAAACGCTGTCAGTTAATTGATCTGGGTGAATGGGCCGATGAGGAAAAACGCATTCCCGGCCCCGACGATCTGTCTGATGGCGAAAGCTGGAGCGAGCAAGAATAGAACAAGCAACCATAAAACGTCATCATCTGCACAACCGGCCCATAGGCCGGTTTTTTTATCGCATGATTCGCTACGCGGCGTTTATAACTCGGCGGCCTTACCCATTGGGGCTTCCGCCCGCGCCTGCTCCAGCAGGGTACGGATCACCGGCGCATTCGCCTCCGGGAACATCTCTGGCGTTAAAGTATGCTGAGGCACCCATGCCGAATGCTGCCCTTCGCGGCCATACGGCTCCCCCTGATAACGCTCAATCAGGAAAAAGTAAAGATGTACATGCCGATCGGCAAACTCAAAGCTCAAGCTATCCAGCAAGCGCGCTTCTAGCACGTTAATGCCAATCTCTTCATCCAACTCACGGCGCAGTGCATCTTCGGCGCACTCCCCGGCCTCTATCTTGCCACCGGGAAACTCCCAATACCCCGCCAGATGAGAATCCGCCCCACGCTGCGTCAGAAAAACTTCTTTCTGTGGATTGCGGATAATACCCACCGCCACCTGAACCCGTTTTTTCACACTGCCTCCGTTATTGGTGCCCATAAAAAAGGGCATTACTGCCGTAATGCCCTTTTTTGTATCCTGTCCGGCTTACGCTTGCAACACGCCGTGACACTGTTTGTATTTTTTCCCCGAGCCGCACGGGCATGGTTCATTCCGGCCAACCTTACGCTCACTGCGCACGACTGTCCCGCCGGTTTCTTCCTGCTCATCCACCTCATCATGGCTATACTTTTGCTTTTGCGCGATCCGCTCCGCTTCTGCGCGGCGTTGGGCTTCGACCTCCTCCACCTCTTCTGGCATGCGGACACGAACCTTACTTAAGGTACTGATCACGTCCAGCTTCAAGCTTTCCAGCATATCGGTGAACATCTCGAACGATTCACGCTTGTATTCCTGTTTCGGGTTTTTCTGCGCATAGCCACGCAGGTGAATACCCTGACGCAGGTAATCCATCGCCGCCAGATGCTCTTTCCACAAGGTATCCAGCGTTTGCAGCATCACGCCTTTTTCAAAGTGACGCATCATCGGCTCACCGACTACTTCTTCTTTCAGGCGGTACTGTTTTTCTGCCTCGGCGATCACTTGTTCACGCAGGTTCTCTTCGTGCAGGTTGTTGTCTTCATCCAGCCACTTGGCAATCGGCAAGTGCAGATCAAAGTCATTCGCCAGACGATTTTCCAAACCGGCCACGTCCCACATTTCTTCCAGAGACTGTGGCGGAATGTACTGATCAATCACCGCGTTGAATACGTCAGCACGAATACCGTCGATAGAGGCACCAATTTCTTCCGCATCCAGCAACTCATTACGCTGTTCGTAAATCGCCTTACGCTGATCGTTAGCCACATCATCGAACTCCAGCAGTTGCTTACGGATATCGAAGTTACGGGCTTCCACCTTACGCTGAGCGTTTTCAATAGCCTTGCTGACCCATGGGTGCTCGATGGCTTCGCCTTCTTGCATCCCCAGTTTTTTCATCATGTTGCTGACGCGATCCGAGGCAAAAATACGCATCAGGCTGTCTTCCATCGACAGGTAGAAACGGGAAGAACCCGGGTCACCCTGACGACCAGAACGGCCACGCAGCTGGTTATCGATACGGCGCGATTCATGGCGCTCAGTACCGATAATATGCAGACCACCGGCTTCGATCACTTGCTCATGCAGCGCCTGCCAGCGGGCTTTCAGCGCTTCGATTTGCTCTGGGGTTGGATTTTCCAGCTCAGCGGCATCGGCTTTCCAGCTACCACCCAGCAGGATATCGGTACCACGACCGGCCATGTTAGTAGCGATAGTAACGGCACCCGGCTTACCGGCCTGGGCCACGATATCCGCTTCCGAAGCGTGGAACTTGGCGTTCAACACTTGGTGTGGAATACCGGCTTTCTTCAGCGCTTTAGACAGCTCTTCGGATTTTTCGATAGACACTGTACCCACCAGCGTTGGACGCTTGGCCGCCACTTGCGACTTGATGTCATCGATAATGGCGTTGAATTTCTCCCGCTCGGTCATGTACACCAGATCCGCCATATCATTACGCACCATCGGGCGGTTGGTCGGGATCACCACGGTATCCAAATGATAGATTTGCTGGAATTCAAACGCTTCGGTATCCGCCGTACCGGTCATACCGCCCAGTTTTTCGTACAGACGGAAATAGTTCTGGAAGGTGATCGATGCCAGCGTCTGGTTTTCGTTCTGGATCTGCACGCCTTCTTTGGCTTCCACCGCCTGATGCAGACCATCGGACCAACGACGACCCGGCATGGTACGGCCGGTGTGCTCATCGACGATCACCACTTCGCCATCTTTGACGATGTAATCCACATCACGCTCAAACAGTGCATGGGCGCGCAGAGCCGCGTTGATATGGTGCAGTAAAGAGATGTTAGCCGGTGAATACAGGGAATCGCCCTCTTTCATCAGCTTAGCTTCAATCATCAGCTCTTCGACTTTCAGCTGACCACGCTCGGTCAGGTGTGCCTGACGGGCTTTTTCATCAACACTGAAATCACCATCGCCTTGGAACTCTTCGCTGTCTTCTTTTTCCTGCTGGATCAAACGCGGGATCAGTTTGTTAACCTTGATGTACAGCTCGGAGCTGTCTTCGGCCGGACCGGAGATGATCAGCGGGGTACGCGCTTCATCGATTAAGATGGAGTCCACCTCATCGACAATCGCATAGTACAGTGGACGTTGTACCCGCTCTTCTGGGCTGAACGCCATGTTGTCACGCAGGTAGTCAAAACCGAATTCGTTGTTGGTCCCGTAGGTGATGTCAGCGGCATAGGCTTCACGCTTGGCAGGCGCTGGCATGCCCGGCAGGTTGATGCCCACGGTCAGACCTAGGAACTCAAACAGCGGACGGTTGGTTTCGGCGTCACGACGCGCCAGATAATCGTTCACGGTGATCACGTGTACGCCACGGCCAGTCAGCGCATTCAGATAAGCAGGCAGTGTTGCCGTCAGGGTTTTACCTTCACCGGTACGCATCTCAGCCACGTTACGGCCGTTCAGTACCATACCGCCGATCATCTGCACGTCAAAGTGACGCATGCCGAAGACCCGCTTACTGGCTTCACGCACGGTGGCAAAGGTTTCCGGGATCAGTGAGTCCAGCTCTTCGCCTTGCTCTAGGCGCGCACGGAATTCCGCCGTTTTCGCTTTCAGCTCATCATCGCTGAGCGCCACAAAGCTCTCTTCCAACGCGTTAATCTGCTGGACAACTTTGCGCAGACGGCGCAGGGTACGATCGTTGCGGCTACCAAAAATTTTTGTCAGAACTTTAGTCAACATAACAGGTTACATCTTTTATCAGAGTCAATCCGTGGCTTTCCGGCTCACCCGGCATAAACCAAACATCCCGCTAGGTATGTGGCGGCAACGCGGCGCGGGCCGCTCGCCTTTACGCCCAACCCAATGGGCCGGCGCGGATCCCCTGAACCTGTGCTAACCAACGTGACGGTAAATACGCCGTCACTGCCGCAGGCGTAACCTCCTGCTGCAAACGAAAAGCCGGTACAGGCAGTTGTAAACGCAATACCGGTGATAATAAGACGCTATAGGCCGGTTGCTGGAGTGGTGGCGTATCGGCCACCCGCACTGGCTCGGCGCTCAGTTCAACAGGCGCTTCCGGCCACCAGACCCCGGCATAAGGGCCTGCATGAGGTGTGTGAGGTGCTAGAATTTGTGCTAGGCGGGCAAAAAAGCCGGCAACCGGACGCCAGTCTTGCACACTGGCCTGCTCTGGCTGAGAAATGGAAACCCGCAGCACCACCGGCGGAGTAGCCGGGGCAATTAATTCGTTACGCAGGCGAACGGCACTGTTCGGGATCGCCGGCAGTGCACTGCGGCTGATGGCCGGATTCGCTGGACTCTCAGGGCGAGCTTCGTTTACTGTACTGGCAGAGCTGACACCCGCGGCTACCACACCCAATAACAGGTGCGGCCACAGATGGCGACGGCCAAATTGTACACAACGAATCAGAATCGACATTCACCCTGTCTCTCGTCTACGGGCCTTGTTATTCACAACAACACCCTGAAATTACAACGGAATCTAACCTGTACGGTATTATTTACTATGCGTGATCACCGGCCACAATCCATTGATACTCTGCTTGGCGATTCCCAGTTGCACAATGTACAACAACGGGCCACAGCACTGTTGCAGCTCAATCAAGCGGTTCGCGCCTTGCTGCCGCGAGAGCTACAACCCCATTGCCGGGTCGCCAATTACCGCCAAGGCATTTTAATCCTTGAAATCGCAAATGCCAGCTTTGCTTTACGTTTACGCTATCAAACACCGGCATTAATCAGCGCACTGCGCCAAAACACTCTGCCAACGTTAGTAACAATTGAGCACCGAATCAATCCCGCACTGGCAATTTCCACTGCATCTGTGCGAGAGACAGCACAAAGTGGTTATCGAATGGATAAAAAAAGAACGATTAGCCCGCAAACGGCCGAACATCTGCGCGTGCTGGCCAGCCACAGTCCAAAAGCATTACGAGAAAAATTAGAGAAACTGGCTGCACTGGCCGGAGAGGAGACCAGTGCAGACCGGAGATAACGGCGTTATCCATATCATTCATACGGATAGCCGCTGGAGCTGTGTCGCCCATCACGGGCTACTCGGCTAAGCGTCAATCAGATTACGCATAAACCAGAGAGGGAGCGGCAAAGGTCACTGGCATCTGCGCTTCGTTCTCGAAAGTCACATATTCCCATGCACTTTGTTTCGCCAGCATCGCCTGCAACAGTTTGTTGTTCAGCGCATGGCCCGATTTGTACGCCCGGAATTCACCAATAATGGTGTGACCACACATGTACAGATCACCGATCGAGTCGAGGATCTTGTGTTTCACAAACTCATCATCGTAACGCAGGCCATCTTCGTTCAGCACGCGGTAATCATCCAGCACGATGGCGCAGTTAAAGCTGCCACCTAAGCACAGGCCCTTGGATTGCAGGTATTCGATATCCCGCATAAAACCAAAGGTACGTGCGCGGCTGATTTGGCTGACAAAGTTATCGGCGGAGAAATCCAAACGATAACGTTGCGCACCCGCATCAATCGCCGGATGGTTAAAGTCGATAGTGAAATCTATCTTAAATCCGTTGAATGGCACGAACTCTGCCCACTTGTCACCATCTTCCACGCGCACGGTTTCTTTAATGCGCACGAATTTTTTAGCGACATTCAGCTCTTCGATACCGGCATCCAACAGCAGGTATACGAACGGGCTAGCACTACCATCCATAATTGGGATTTCAGGTGCATCCACATCAATAATGATGTTATCGATCCCCAACCCTGCCAGAGCCGCATTTAAGTGCTCAACAGTAGAGATCCGTACATCATCATCGTTGACCAGACACGTACAGAGCATGGTATCACGCACGGATTTCGCATCAGCCGGAAAATCAACCGGAGGATTCAAGTCGGTGCGACGATAGATGACCCCGGTGTTGGCCGGTGCCGGGCGCAGCGTCAGCGTTACCTTACGGCCGGTATGTAAACCCAACCCGGTAGCTTCAATACTGCGTTTTAAGGTCCGTTGTTTGATCATCTTGTCTATCTCGTCTGCGTAACAAACTCATGTCATCTGACTACTAATCTACTCTTAACCCTGCTCATTCGCATTCGGTATCAAAGTATTACAACTTAGTAGTCAGACATGTTAACACAAGTGACGGAGATTCCAAATTGTTGCTTTATTAATCGGCTTGCTTGCGCAGGAAGGCCGGAATATCGAGATAATCTGGCTCTTTCGCTGGCTGCACTGCCGCCACAGGCTCGTTGACCACTTTGGCCGGCTTTGGCTCCTGCTGAATAGGCGTCATATTGTGCGCGGCATAACGATCTTGCATCGTTTGTGGATGCTGCTGAGGGTTATGCTTATTGCTGACCAAGGTGATGTCTGGCTTACGCTCAACACCGATACCGGTGGCAACAACCGTTACCCGCAGTTCATCAGCCATATCTGGGTCTAACGAGGTACCGATCACCACCGTGGCGTTGTCAGAGGCAAACGCACGGATGGTGTTACCCACGGTCTCAAACTCATCCAGACGCAGGTCAAAACCGGCAGTGATGTTAACCAGCACGCCGCGAGCGCCCGCCAAGTCGATGTCTTCCAACAGTGGGCTGGAAATCGCCATCTCGGCCGCTTCTTCGGCACGATCTTCACCAGACGCCACACCGGAGCCCATCATGGCATAACCCATTTCGGACATCACGGTACGCACGTCAGCAAAGTCAACGTTCATCAGGCCCGGACGGGTGATCAGCTCGGCGATCCCCTGCACCGCACCTTTCAGTACGTCGTTCGCTGCGCCAAATGCATCCAGCAGGGAAATACCGCGTCCCAGCACTTTCAGCAGTTTGTCGTTTGGAATAGTGATCAGTGAATCGACGTGCTTAGACAGCTCGGTGATCCCTTGATCGGCAAATGCCATACGCTTTTTGCCTTCGAAGCTAAATGGCTTAGTCACCACCGCCACGGTCAAAATGCCCAGCTCTTTAGCCAGCTCCGCCACGACAGGCGCTGCGCCGGTACCCGTACCGCCGCCCATACCGGCCGCGATAAAGACCATGTCAGAGCCTTCCAGTGCATTGCGCAACGCTT
>JBOFCH010000223.1:0-11254 GCA_051645985.1 Plesiomonas sp.
CCCAACCTTGCAGCAATACCACACCCGCCAACATCGACAGCAAATAGATCAAGACAAAAATGCCATTGGCATACACAATCAGCTGCGCTAACGAGACACCGCTTCCTTGCAGCACCAGCGCCGACAATGCGCAGAAGCCAACCACTAACGTGAGCGCCGTTGCCGGCACGTGCCGACGCGATAACCGCGCCAACGGACTGCCCGGCCGCCACTGTACCGCCTGCGCCCAGATCAGACGGGCAAAGCTTTGCAAATAGATGTTGATGCTAGCAAAACAGGCCAAGTAGCCAATCAAACAGGCGATCCGCTGCGCCCGCGCGCCAAATAGCCCACCCACAATCGAAGGAATAGAGGCCGACGCCGGTAATTGCGCGCCGTATGCCGAAAAGTGCAATACTGCCAGCGTACACAGCCAATATATGCCGCCTGCCACCAGCAGGCCGCACAGCAATGCACGCGGAAAATCGCGCTCTGGGTGACGAAATTCAGAGCCTAGATGCGCAAATGCTTCGATACCCACAAAACACCAGAACATCACAGCCAGTGCCTGTCCTAGCGAGAGTGCTGCTGGCCACTGTGGCCAGCTTGGGGTCTGCCATAGACGCCCGGCGTAAGCAATCACTAGCACCAGACAGATAATCAGGAGAGCAATCAACGTCTGCACGTTGGCCGACGATCCGGCACTGCGCAAACCAAGCCCGAGGATCAGCAACAAGGTCGCCAGCTGCACCAGAATGGCCAGTGTACTACCCCAACCGAATGCCGCCTGCCAGAAACCGGCCGCAATCTGTAGGGCCGCTGGTAAACCGGCCGGGATCACCGACAAAAATAGCCATGCGGTCGCGCGCCCCATCCGATTACCAAACGCTTGCTCAACAAAGTGCGCGGCGCCTCCCGCATGCGGATAATGGCGCCCTAGCGCCGCAAAACCAATCGCCACCGGAAACACCAATGCAATCAGGAGCGGCCAGACCCACAAGGCCCCCTGACCGGCAATACCGGCGGCCAGCGCCGGGATAGCAAAAATACCGGTACCCAGCAATGATGTGGATAACAGACCGATTCCCTGTAGCAAGCCCAGCTCTTGTTTTAATCCTGACATGGTGGCCCCTTCCTTGCCATACTGCCCCAGCACCTATCCCGATAAGCTACCATGCGGCAAAAAAAAACAGGCGAAATAATCGCCTGTTTTCCTTCTCTTTTTGGCACAACATCAGGCCATTGTTCAAGCTATGGCCGTATGCCACAGAGCATGTAGCCCGACATCGCAGCGGTTATCTCTGAATCGAAAAAAACCGATCATTGCATTAACCGCGCCCATCGCGGATCGCGGCAATAATGTTGCTGGTGGAGCAGCCATCTTCAAAGTTCAGCACTTTGACCTGCCCCCCTGCTGCGATCACTTCCGCACCACCGGCAATCTCATGTACCTGATAATCACCGCCTTTCACCAGCAAATCTGGCAACAATGACGCAATCAGGTGCTGCGGGGTGTCTTCTTCAAATGGCACGACCCAGTCTACGGCGCCCAGCGCCGCTAATACCGCCATCCGCTGCGACAACGGGTTTACCGGACGCGTCTCACCTTTCAGGCGTTTGACCGACTCATCACTGTTCACCGCCACAATCAGGCGATCACCCAGCTTGCGCGCATTTTCCAAATAAGACACATGGCCGGCATGCAAAATATCAAAGCAACCATTGGTCATCACCACTTTCTCGCCACGACGTCGAGCTTGCTGCATCATCAGTTTCAGCTCGGCTTCATCCATTACGCCAAAACCGGTACTACTGCGGCCACGCACGGCGTTTTCCAGCTCCAGTGGCGATACGGTCGATGTCCCCAGCTTACCAACCACGACACCCGCCGCGGCATTGGCCAAGAAACAAGCCTCATCCAGCGATTTACCGGCGGCCAGCGTAGCGGCCAATGTACCAATAACGGTATCACCAGCACCGGTCACGTCATACACTTCCTGCGCCAATGTCGGCAGATGCAGTGGCGCATGGCCTTCGCGCAGCAACGTCATGCCATTTTCAGAGCGGGTCACCAGCAGGGCATCCAGCTCAAAGCGCTGTAACAACGCCATGCCGCGCTCCACCAGCTCGTCCTCGGTTTTACAACGCCCAACGACTGCCTCAAACTCGGACAGGTTCGGCGTCAGCAAGGTCGCACCGCGATAGCGCTCAAAATCATTGCCTTTCGGGTCAATCAACACCGGCACTCCGGCGCTGCGTGCCTGCTGGATCATCGCCTGCACCGCACTTAGTGCGCCTTTAGCATAATCCGACAGCACCAACGCGCCGACCTGTGGCAATGCCTTGGCAATCCGCGCCAATAACGGCTCTGGCGCTACATTGTCGAACCCTTCTTCAAAGTCCAGACGCAGCAGTTGCTGGTTTCGTGATAATACCCGCAACTTGGTGATGGTCGGGTGAGTCGCGACAGCAACAAAATCACAGGTGACATCAACCGCTTGCAGTGCCTGTGTCAGCGCCTGCGCTGCATCATCCTGACCGGTCAGCCCAACCAGACATGAGTGCGCGCCAAGTGAGGCAATGTTCATTGCCACGTTGGCGGCACCGCCTGGGCGTTCTTCAATCTGTTCAACCTTGACCACCGGCACCGGCGCTTCCGGCGAAATCCGGCTGGTCGGCCCGTGCCAGTAACGATCCAGCATGATATCCCCAACCACCAGAACCCCAGCGCGGGAATAATCAGGCAGAGTCACATTCATGGTTTGCTCCACACACAGCAAAAAAAGAAATTCTGGCTGAGTGTACCACAGGGTCGCATAACGCACATGCAAGGCGGCGCCGTTACAGGTAAACTAAGGTGTCTGCTCTGCTAATGTGAAGTTCATCATGGTTCAAGCTCAATTTCGTACCGCATTCTTTCATCCGCGCTACTGGCTCACTTGGCTGGGGATCGTGGCACTGTATCTGGTTACCCTGCTGCCTTATTCTCTGATCCGCCGGATCGGTTTTACGCTGGGGCGGCTGTATATGCGCATCGGCAAACGCCGGGTAAAAATTGCCGAACGTAATCTTGAGTTATGTTTTCCCGATATGAGCCGCGAAGCGCGGGCACAAATCCTACAGGAAAACTTTGAGTCCACTGGCATGGCGGTGATGGAAACCGGTATGGCTTGGTTCTGGCCAGACTGGCGGGTCAAGAAGATCTTTCAGGTGGAAGGTCTGGAGCATATGCGCAAAGCCCAGACCGAACAACGGGGTGTGCTGCTGATCGGCGTACACTTCCTGACACTGGAGTTAGGTGGCCGGATTTTTGGTCTCTATAACCCAGGGGTAGGTGTCTACCGGCCTAACGATAATCCGCTGATGGACTGGCTACAAACCTGGGGACGGCTGCGTTCCAACAAGTACATGATTGACCGCAAAGACGTCAAAGGCATGATCCGCGCCCTGCGCGCCGGTGAGATCATCTGGTATGCCCCCGATCATGACTACGGCCCGCGTCGCAGCGTCTTTGCCCCGTTGTTTGCGGTGGATAAAGCCGCCACCACCACCGGCACCAGTATTTTGATGCAAGCGGCCAATCCAGCGATGGTGGCCTTTGCCCCTATTCGCAACAAAGATGGCAGTGGTTACCGACTGGTGATTGCCCCCCCTATCGAAGGTTTCCCGATGGACGATGAAACCGAGGCCGCCGCGTTCATGAACCGAGTGGTGGAAAAAGAGATCCTACGAGCACCGGGCCAGTACATGTGGTTGCACCGCCGTTTTAAAACCCGTCCGGAAGGCGAACCCTCCTTGTATTAAGAGACATCATCGGACTAAGGGAAACAGCGCCCCCATTATCGCGAAACAGCGCCGCCATGCGGCGCTGTTTCGCGTAGTCTGACTGAGCCAACTCAATTTAAGCTAACGTTAATTCAATTTTGTCCGGCGGTCACCGGCGTTTCCAACCAGTGCTGCCAACTGTGAATGACTCGCTGGCGCTCTGCCACAAACTGCTCATGGCTAACCTTTCCCGGGCGCTGTTGTAATGCCAAGCGATGATTTTCATCCCGTAATCGGCAATAACAGTCGGTCAATTGCTGCGCCTCTTCCGGTGACATCAACGCATAACGGGGCAATAATTCAAAAATTCGCACGTTATCCGACCACTGTGTGATTGCTGGCTGCTGCGCGGCAAACCGTAGCACCAGATACTGGGCAATAAACTCAATGTCGGTGATCCCACCCGCATCCGCTTTTAAATCAAACCCGGCGTCATTGTGCGTATGATGCGCCTGCATCTTCTGACGCATCGCCAAGACCTCTTGGCGTAGCGCCTCGGCTTGCCGTTCTTGGCACAAGATCTGGTTTCGGATCGCGGTAAATGCGCTCTGTAAAAGAGGATCGCCATACACCATTCTGGCGCGAACCAATGCTTGATGCTCCCACGTCCAGGCTTCTTGTGCCTGATAATCGGCAAACGCCTCCAGCGAGCTAACCAATAACCCAGCCGCACCGGATGGCCGCAAGCGGGTATCAACCTCATACAGCACGCCACTGCTGGTGCGAGTGGCGAACAGGTGCATGATGCGCTGAGCCAGACGCAGATAAAACTGCCGACCATCGATACTTCGCGCACCACCAGTTACCACCTCTGGCGGACAATCAATCAAAAAGACCAGATCCAGATCAGAGCCGTAACCCAGCTCCCAACCCCCAAGCTTGCCATAGCCCAATACGGCAAAGCCTTGTCCGCCACGTTCGGCCAGATGTTGTGGCTCACCATAACGGGCCGTCATCTGCCGCCACGCTTGGCACACCACCGCATCGATGATGGCTTCGGCCAGATAAGTCAGATGATCACTGACTTTCATCAGCGGTAACGCACCGACAATATCTGCTGCGGCGATCCGCAGCAGGTGTGCCTGCTTGAATTGGCGCAGAGCCTCCATCTGCTGCTCTTCATCCTCCTCCGGCACCCGTAACAGGTATTGGCGCAGTTCATCCCGATACTGCGCTAATGGCAACGGGTGGTACAGCGTCTGCGGATCGAGCAATTCATCCAGCAGCAGTGGGTACAACGCCAGCTGCTCAGCCACCCACGGCGACGCGGCGCACAGGGTCATCAAGTGCGTCAGTACCGTGCTGTGCTCCGCCAGCAACTCCAAATAGGTAGTTCGGGTCACTATCCGGCTCATCAGATGAATGATCCGCGGCAGCAAAACCGTGGCCTGAGGATGGGCTAGGCAGGTCGATAACAGGCGTGGCATCAGCCGATTCAGCACCTCCCGGCCACGTGGCCCGAGCGTGCGCTTATCCACCTCGCGGTGAAAATCGTCCACCACCCGCAATAAGCGCGCCCCCGGCACCTCTTCATCGGCACTGGACGGGCATAAACGCAGGCTTTCCTCCGAAGACAAGCGTCCCAGCCACAGATCCTGATACAGCTGCAACTGCGGCTCCTCTTCGGCGCTGTCATCCTCCTCACCGATTAAGTGCGCAAACACTGCACGCACTGCGGACATCTGCCGCTCCAGCGTCTGCTGCAAGGCGGGCCAATCAGGCGTGTTCATCAGGTCACATAAACGCGCCCGATCCAGCTCCGATTGCGGTAGCGTCTGAGTTTGCTCATCTCGGATCGCCTGTAACCCGTTTTCCAGCCGACGCAAATAGCGATACGCCTGACAAAGGCCGTCCACCTCACTGGGTTGTAACAGCCCCAACTGGCCGATGGCCTGCAACGTCGGCAGCAGCGAGCGTCCTTGCAAGCTCGGTTCACGGCCACCACGAATCAACTGAAAAACCTGCGCAATAAACTCAATTTCCCGGATCCCACCCGCGCCCAGTTTGATGTTATCCACCAAGCCACGCCGCCGCACCTCACGGGCAATCATCCCCTTCATGGTGCGCAGCGATTGGATCACACTAAAATCGATATAACGGCGAAACACAAACGGGCGCAGCATCTGTTTTAGCTCGGCGGCATATGCACCACTCTCATCACCCATGAGGCGCGCTTTGATCATGGCGTACCGCTCCCAATCGCGCCCTTGCTCTTGGTAATAGTCTTCCAGTGCCGGATAGCTCATCACCAGCGGGCCGCTGTCACCAAATGGGCGCAACCGCATATCGACCCGATACACAAACCCATCAACCGTCGGTTGATCCAGCGCTTTGATCAGCCGCTGCCCGAGCCGAGTAAAGAATTGGGCATTGTCCAGGGCGCGTCGCCCGCCCGAGGTTTGGCCGTTTTCTGGATAGGCCAGAATAAGATCGATATCCGAGGAAAAATTCAGCTCGGCACCGCCCAATTTGCCCATCCCCAAGATCAGCAGGGGCTGCGCGTTACCGTCCGCATTCACCGGCGTGCCCCACTCACGACAGCAAGCCTGATACAGCCAATCGCGTGCGCCAACAATTAAGCTTTCCGCCAAGGCACTGAGCTGACACAACGTCTGTTCGGTTAGCGCGGCCATCGCCGCACTGTCCACCGGCTCCCTCGTGGCCAGCGATCCATGCTCCTCTTGCTCCTGCGGGCCATGGATCTGTAACCAAGCAATCCGCACCAGTTCTGCCCGGCGAAAACGGCGCAGTGTCTGCATCAAGGCATTGTCATCACTGACCGCCGCCAATTGCTGTTGCAGTAAGGCGGCATACTGATGCTCACGGCCATAAGTGGGCGGTTGATGATATAGCTCGGTCAGGAGTGTTGGCTGGCGCAGCACGCTATCGGTAATAAACTCCGACAACGCCAGTGCACGGCGCAGCAAATGACGCCGTGGGGATGTCTGCCACGGCTGCAACGCATCCGGCGCTTGCTCTGCTAAGCGCTGCCACGCCTGATCGGCGGCGGCATTCAGGGAAGGAGAAAGATGATCTGTCATGACGGCATCCGATCCGTTAAAAAATCGCCACAGGGAACCGTTAAGATATCGGGGTTAGCGGTCTGGCGCCAATAAAAAAGCCCCGTTCTGACGGGGCCAACTATACCGATACCGGTACTGATACTTGTGGCTATATATCTAGAAGACCCACTCTCAAGGAGAGACGCTACAAGCGCCGCGCCACAAGACAAACCATGCGCAAATGGCGCGTGATGCTTAAGCACACCGCGAGGATCCATTGACTACTCGATTGTTATCTATTTAGACGATACCGCCTCTAAATGAAACGCACCGATCTCCGATTGCAGTTTACCGGCCTGCTGCTGCATCGCCTCCGCCGTTTCGGTCAGCTCGCTGATCACCGTCACCGAGGCCGAAATCAGCTCACGGACATTCGTCAGATTATGACTCATCTCCTGCGCAACCGAGCTTTGCTGCTGGGCAGCCGACGCTATCTGGAAATTCATCTCATTGATGCGCAGCACACTAGACTCGATGCGGGTAAACTCACTGCCCGCCCGTTCAATCTGCTCAGTGCCATCCGCCGCTTCCACCACGCTTTGTTCCATCAGTGTCACTGCTTGCTGAGCGCTGTTTTGCAACTGGGAGATCATCTCTTGGATCTCGACCGTCGCATTTTGGGTTCGCTGCGCCAACTGACGAACTTCATCAGCCACCACCGCAAAACCACGCCCTTGCTCACCGGCGCGCGCCGCCTCAATAGCGGCATTCAGTGCCAGCAGATTGGTCTGCTCAGAAATCCCGCGAATGGTCGATACCACCGAGCCTATCGAGTCGACTTGCTCTTCCACCTGATTCACCGCCAATGCCGAGTCACGGATATCGGAGGATAACTGCCGGATCACCTCGGTAGTCTTGCTGACAAACACGGCGCCTTGCTTGGCCTGTTCGGCGCTCTCGGCGGTCGACTGCGAAGCCAGCTCGGTATTTTGCGCCACATCTTGTACCGTGGAACTCATCTCACTCATGGCCGATGCCAGTTGATCTATTTCGGCAAACTCTTCTTGTGTTGACTCACCGGTCTCTCGCATCGCCAACGACATCACTTCGGCGATCGCCGACAGCTCCTGCGCCGTATTATTCTGCACGGTGACAATGCCACGCAGATTTTGCCGAGTCTGCTCCAGCGCCCGCGCCATATCACCAAATTCATCTTTACACGGCATCAGCACCGGCACCGCCAAGTTTTTGGCCGCCAGCGCTTCGATACCGGTTTTCAAATAGCTCAGCTGACGATGCATCATACGCACAGCGCCCACCAGCAAGATGATAAACATCACGATCATTACCACCGTCTGCCAGACACTGCGCCAGATAAAATCTTGGTACGCCTGATCAGCGCTCTGACGATCCAGTGCGACCGCGGCCAGCCAATCGCCGGCCTGCGCGCGGAAATACGGCTGCCCACTCTCGTCATTCCAGCCAGGCGCGCTCGCGTTACGGCTCCACTCCTCATAACGGTTTAACTGTGGATGCCCTAACAGCTGTTTGTCTGGCGATACGGCATACACCGGTACACCCGCCTGCTGTAGCTGCTGCACCAATGCAACTTGAGTGCCACTCTTGGCCTGCTCTAACAACTTAACCACCGCGTTAGCCTGCTGCTCGGCCTGCGCATATGCCGTCGTCAGTAGATGCTGACGCAAGCTATCGGCATCCCACCACTGCTTACCGGTCAGTAACAGGGTACTGAATAGCATCAGTAATACGGCTTTTGGCAACAACCGTACATTGACCAGCCATTTCTCCCAGAAATGAAATTGCATCGCGTCCATAACATCCCTTTTTTATATCAATCCATCACGGCAACGGTGATAGCCTGTAACGGGTATCGGCATTCATCGCGATCCCCCGATCATCAATCCCATAAAATCAGTGACAGCTCACAAAACCACAGCACATCAGATGATCATACGTGCAGTACACCAACCTCCGTCACAAAAGCAACAGTAACTTTACGTCACAGCAAACATCATGACAAAACTCGTCAGCATAAAAACCAGACCAATAACACATTTAGCCTAAGAAATTAGTACGCTTAGCCACCAAAGCAGTCAGGAGTCGGTCAAAAACTCAGCAGCGCAGAGCCATCGTCGATTTACCCGCATCCTATTGCGTTTGTCGGTGTGCATTTACAAAATCGAAACATTTCCCGTTCCACATCACCGGAACAACACGTGCCGGTATCCCAGACACAAGGACGAAATCATGCGCACACTCAAGGAATGGGGGCTATGGCTCCTGATTGCTCTGGCCGGTGCCGCTGCCTTTGGTACTTTAGCCCTGAATCGCGGTGAAAGTATCAATGCCATCTGGCTGATCACGGCGGCGGTATCCTGTTACCTGATTGCTTACCGCTTTTACAGCCGCTTTATTGCCAGCAAAGTCTTGCAGCTCGATCCGCGCCGCCTGACGCCAGCGGCACGCCACAATGACGGGCTGGATTATGTTCCCACCAATAAATGGGTGCTGTTCGGCCATCATTTTGCCGCGATTGCCGGTGCCGGACCGCTGGTCGGCCCAGTACTGGCCGCTCAGATGGGCTATTTGCCGGGAACCTTGTGGATCTTGGTGGGGGTGATATTTGCCGGTGCCGTGCAAGACTTTATCGTGCTATTTATCTCTACCCGGCGCGACGGTAAATCGTTAGGTGAAATCATCAAGGCCGAGCTAGGCCCGGTGGGCGGTGTGATCGCCTCGATTGGGATCTTGATGATCATGGTGATCTTACTGGCCGTATTGGCATTGGTGGTGGTAAAAGCGCTGATCGGCAGCCCGTGGGGCAGTTTCACCATTGCCGCGACTATCCCGTTGGCGGTATTTATGGGCATCTACATGCGCTATATTCGCCCCGGGAAAATTGCCGAAATCTCGCTGATAGGCTTTGTACTGCTGATGTTGGCGATTGTCTACGGTGAAGATGTGGCGCACAGCAGCTTCGCCAGCTGGTTTACCTTAGATGGCAAGGCGCTGGCGTGGTCACTGATTATCTACGGGTTTATCGCCTCAGTATTACCGGTTTGGTTACTGTTGGCCCCGCGTGATTATCTGTCCACCTTTCTCAAAATCGGCACCATCGTCGGGCTGGCCCTGGGGATCATTGTGGTCGCCCCAGATATGCAGATGCCTTCGGTGACCCGCTTTATTGACGGCAGCGGACCGGTGTTTGCCGGTAACCTGTTCCCCTTCTTGTTTATCACCATTGCCTGCGGTGCCATTTCTGGCTTTCACTCGTTGGTTTCGTCCGGCACGACGCCAAAAATGCTGGAAAATGAAACCCATGCTCGCGCCATTGGTTACGGTGCCATGTTGATGGAATCGTTCGTGGCGATGATGGCGCTGATTGCTGCCTGTGTGCTGGAGCCGGGGGTCTATTTTGCCATGAACTCACCGGCGGCTCTGATCGGTACTACGCCACAGGAAGCCGCAGCAGCCATCAGTCAGTGGGGCTTTGTGGTCACTCCAGAGATGCTCAGCCAAATGGCCAAGGATGTCGGTGAGCAGAGCATTTTGTCACGCACCGGTGGTGCACCGACGCTGGCGGTCGGCATGGCGCACATTCTGTCACAGGTCTTGGGTGGACCGGGCATGATGGCGTTCTGGTATCACTTTGCCATCTTGTTTGAAGCGCTGTTTATCCTGACCACCATCGATGCCGGCACCCGAGTATGCCGCTTTATGATCCAAGATCTGCTGGGGACGTTCTTCAAGCCCTTGGGGAATACCGATTCACTGCCCGCCAACTTGTTAGCCACCACGCTGGCCGTCAGTGGTTGGGGCTACTTCCTGTATCAAGGCGTGATCGATCCGCTCGGTGGGATCAATACCCTGTGGCCACTGTTCGGTATTGCCAATCAGATGCTGGCAGGAATGGCATTAATCCTGTGTACCACCGTATTGGTGAAGATGAAAAAGCTGCACTTTGCGTGGATCACCGCGCTGCCTTGTGTGTGGGTGCTGACCACCACCTTGTACGCGGGCTGGTTGAAGATTTTCAGTGACAATCCGAAGATTGGTTTTCTATCTCATGCCGAAAAATTCAGTCAGGCGGCGGCCAGTGGCACCATTTTGGCTCCAGCCAAAACCTTGGAGCAGATGCAGCAGGTGATTTTCAACGATTACGTCAACAGCACCTTGAGCGCGCTCTTTATCAGCGTCGTGCTCGCTATGCTGTTTTTTGGTATTCGCGCCTCACTGCAAGCGATGCGACTGCCACACCCCAGTGCCAAAGAGACTCCGGCACAGTTTCAGCATGAAGCGTCATAAACACGCAACAGAGACAGGTCTGGTAGGCCTGTCTCTGTCTATTTAATAAAATCTCTATTAATAGGATCTGTGTAATAGGTTTAAGTCAGTGGATATGAGGTATCGACCTTGATTATCCATCG
>JBOFCH010000224.1:0-2938 GCA_051645985.1 Plesiomonas sp.
GGCAGCAATACGGCCAAAATCAAACGGATCATCGACAATCGGCATGAAGAAATCCGTGGTACTGATAATGCCGATCCCGTTGCCGATGTCGTACACGGCGGCATCGTCTTTGGTTTCATTACCAACCAGTAGATTCGGATCTGTGAATTTTTTCAGCTCGGAGTGCAGAATAGTATCCAGCACTTTAGGCGAGATTTTACACCCACAGCCCGCGCCGTGGCTGTACTGGGTTAAACGGATTTTTTCCATGGGAAAGGCGTCCTATCACCAAAAAGACCAATAATGACAGGCGTGTGCAAACACGCAATGCGCCCATTATAAGCGCGCACCGCGTCAGATGCTCAAAAATGATGACTAGAATTGTCTGATAAACGGGCTGATGTCTGGTGATTTGACCTTTTGCGGAGCGATCAGTGGCGTTCCCAGATACAAAAAGCCGACAATATCGTCTTGCTCGCGGCAATCAAAGGCCGCTTTAATACGGGGATCTTCACACCACTTACCGCTGCGCCAAATACCACCAAAGCCTTGTGCGAAGGCAGCCATTTGCATGGCCTGAACCGCACAACCGGCCGAGAGTACCTGCTCCCAATGGGGCACTTTATGGTGCTCGGTACAGTGGGCGACCACGGCAATAATCAGTGGCGCGCGAAACGGCGCATTACGGGCTTTGTCAATCACCTCGGCCGCCTCACCATCTTCTTGTGCCACTTGCACCAACAAATCACTGAAGCGCTGCAATCCAGCCTCTTGAATCAAGGTGAAACGCCACGGTTGCAGAGCGCCATGATCCGGCGCCCGCATGCCTGCACGGATAATGTTCTCCAGCGCCTCGCCAAAGGGCGCCGGTGCCTGTAAACGGGATGACGAGCGACGGTTAAGCAGCAAATCCAGAGCCAGCATAGAATACTCCCTGTTACACAAATGAAAGCCATAAATGCTTGGTAATAATGGATTGCAGATTAACACGAATAGTTCTTAATAACATCGACCAATGCAAGACGCCTCCTCCACCCGCACCTACAAGCGCGACGCCACGTCTGCCCCTTGCCGAATAGCCCGTTTAGCGTCCAGCTCTGCCGCCACATCCGCGCCACCAATCACATGTGGCTTACCGCCCAACATGATCAGCTGATCGGCTAACTCACGTAACGGCTCCTGACCGGTACACAAGATCACATTATCAACCGGTAGCACGCAGGTTTTGCCTTCCATCACCACATGCAATCCATCGTCATCTACCCGTTGATACTCCACCCCAGCGTGCATTTTTACCTGATATTTTTGTAAGCTCGCACGGTGGATCCACCCGGTCGTCTTACCAAGACCAGCGCCAACTTTGCTGGTCTTACGTTGTAATAACCAGATTTCCCGCGCCGGTTGCGGAGCTTCGGCCTCTAGCAAGCCACCGCGCTCACGTACCTCTTTATCTACCCCCCACTCCCGCAGCCAACGATCGGGACTGAGTGTGACCGAATCCCCGTCAGACACCAGATATTCCGCCACATCAAAACCAATCCCACCCGCACCGATGATGGCCACTCTCTGCCCCACCGGGCGGTGATGACGCAACACATCCAAATAACTTAACACTTTCGGATGGGCGATCCCGGCCATCTTTGGAATACGCGGCACAATACCGGTGGCAATGATCACCTCATCAAAGCCACTCAGCGCCTCAGCCAGAACGCGCTGCCCCAGACGTAGATCAATGCCTAACTCCTGAACTCGCTGGGTAAAATAACGCAATGTCTCTTTGAACTCTTCTTTACCGGGGATCTGGCACGCATAGTTAAATTGCCCGCCAATCACACTGTCTTGCTCAAACAGTGTCACGGTATGCCCGCACTCCGCCGCCACACAGGCGGCCGACAATCCCGCAGGCCCGGCACCAACCACGGCCACTTTTTTGGGCTTAGCGCTACGCACATACACCAGTTCCGTTTCGTAAGCCGCTTGCGGATTCACCAAACAGGTGGCCCGTTTACCGGCAAAAATATGATCGAGACACGCCTGATTACAGGCGATACAGGTGTTGATCCGCTGACTTTCACCCTGCGCCGCTTTTTGTACAAAATCCGGATCGGCCAAAAACGGGCGCGCCATCGACACCATATCCGCATCGCCACGTTGTAAGATGTTTTCTGCCACCTCCGGTGTGTTAATCCGGTTAGTGGTGATCAGCGGAATAGTAACCTCCGAGCGCAGACGCGCCGTCACCCAACTAAACGCGCCACGCGGCACACTGGTGGCAATGGTCGGGATCCGCGCCTCATGCCAGCCGATCCCCGTATTAAGTAGTGTCACGCCGGCGTGCTCCAGCATGTTAGCCAGCGCAATAATTTCACTCCAGCTGCTACCCTGCTCGACCAAATCCAGCATCGACAGACGAAAAATAATGATGAAATCCGATCCAGCCCGCTCACGGATGGCCTTAACAACTTCCAGCGCAAAACGGCTGCGACCGGCAAAATTGCCCCCCCATTCATCCTGCCGCTGATTGGCGCGGGTACAGAGAAACTGATTGATCAGATAGCCTTCTGATCCCATCACCTCCACCCCATCATAACCGGCTTCCCGCGCCAGCAACGCCGTCATAGCAAAATCACGGATGGTGCCGCGAATTTGTCGCTCTGACAGCGCCTTGGGTTTAAACGGAGTAATGGGCGCCTGCATCGCAGAGGGCGCCACCGAAAACGGATGCATCGCATAACGGCCAGCATGCAGAATTTGCAGACAGATTTTCCCGCCGCCATCATGCACTGCTTGGGTAATGCGACGATGTTTACTGATTTGCCACGGGAAACTCAGCTGCGCGCCATGCGGCACTAAGCGGCCACGAAAGTTCGGTGCAATCCCGCCAGTAACAATCAGCCCAACCCCACCTTCTGCCCGCCGCCGGTAAAAGGCGGCCAGTTTGTCAAAACCGCCGCGCATC
>JBOFCH010000225.1:0-10225 GCA_051645985.1 Plesiomonas sp.
CGACTATCCAGCCAAACCTGCGGCACCGGAGCGGCCTTGGCGGCCTCATCTTGCAACACCTGCATCTGGTGTAAGCTCAGGCGGCTCTGATACAGCGTCAGCTCCTGCTGCTGCATTTGCTGCCAGCGATCGCTACCCAGCTGCCAGTGCAACTGCACCCCGGCGGGCAGATCGCGCATACCTGCCAATGTCGCTGGCGCTGCCAGTGGTTGCCAGCGCCCAGTATCGAGGCGCAAGAACTGGTAGCCCGTCGGCGCAAGATACAGGCCATACATCTGACCGCTGAGCAGTGCTTCATCTTGTACTTGACGGATCTGAGCCAGCAGCTGCTCGGCGGCATCCCGCGCCGGTTGCTCAGCGTCTGTCGGCGGCAGTGTCATCAATACGCCACCGGCCGTTAGACCAATCAAAAACACCACCAACATCAGCTCCAGCAGCGTGAAACCACGGGCCGGCATTTATTTGCGATACTCGCCCAGATTCCAGTTACCGATATCTACGGCGGTGCCTTCACCACCTTCTTGTCCATCGGCGCCCAGTGAATAAATATCGATTTCGCCTTGCTCCCCCGGACTCAGATATTGATATTCATTGCCCCACGGATCTTGCGGTAGACGTTTGATATAACCGCCTGAGCGGTAATTACGCGGCTCGGGCGCGCCCGCCGGCTGGCTCACCAGTGCCTGCAAGCCTTGTTCGGTACTCGGATAGACCCCGTTATCCAACTTGTACATGTCGAGGCTGTTCTCCAACGCCACCAGATCAGTCACCACTTTTTGCTGATCGGCTTTTTCCTTGTTACCGAGCAAATTGGGCACCACCAGACTGGCCAAGATCCCCAAGATCACAATCACGACCATCACTTCCAGCAGGGTAAATCCTCGGGAATAGCCACGACGCTGGCCACGGCGAGATACACAGTGACGACAGGCCTGATAATCGGTTGGCACTCGTTGCATGATTGACTCTCCTTGATAATCACTCGGTTGGCTTTTACAGCCCGACCATTTACAGCCCGACCATGTTGTTGAGCTGCAGCATCGGCTGCAAAATCGCCACCACAATAAACAGCACCACACCGGCCATGCTGACAATCAGTACCGGCTCAAACACGCCCAAAGCCAGTGTCACCAACGCCTCAAATTCCCGATCTTGGTTATCGGCGGCGCGCAGCAGCATCGGCTCCAACTCACCGCTACGCTCCCCAGACGCTATCATGTGCAACATCATGGGAGGGAACAGGCCGCTGCTACCCAAGGCGGCGCGCAGGCTACTGCCTTCCCGAACCCGCTCGGCGGCGGCCAAGATCTGGGTGCGGACATAACGGTTAGACGCCACGCTAGCGGCGATCTGCATGCCTTCAAGCAACGGCACACTGCTGGAAGATAAGATACTGAGAGTACGGGCAAACCGGGCGGTGTTCAGCCCGCGACTGACTTTACCCAGCAGCGGCAAACGCAGCCACACGCGATCCCAACGCAGGCGCAGCGCCGGACGGCGCAACAAACGTTGCATCAATACCCCACCCAGCAACAGTGCTCCGGTCGCCCACAGCCCGTAGTCCCGCACCCCATCACTGAGCGTGATCAACAGTTGCGTCGAATTTGGCAAGGCGTGCCCCAGATGATCAAACTGCGCCACCACTTTGGGCACCACCGAAGCCAACAAGATGGCGATCACGCCGATCGCCACCACGGTCAGCACCAAAGGGTAAATCATCGCCTGCAACAGCTTGCCTTTCATGTATTGGCGCTGCTCGGTGTAATCCGCTAACCGACTTAACACCGCGTCCAGATGGCCGGCCTTTTCTCCGGCCGCCACCATGGCGCAAAACAACTCATCAAACACCTGCGGATAACTGCGCAAACTGTCAGCCAAGGTGTGCCCTTCCAGTACTTGGGTGCGTACCGCCAGCATCAGGCTTTTTAGTCGGTTTTTCTCACACTGCTCCGCCACGGCGCGTAGGCACTCTTCCAGCGGCATCGCCGCCTGTACTAAGGTTGCCAGCTGACGGGTCAGTAACGCCAGCTCAGCAGCGCTCACGCCGCGCTGCCAGCGCCATGCGTCGGTGCGCCCAGCCACCGGTCGCACCGACGCCGCATGGCTCTCCTGTACACTCTCTGGCAATAACCCCTGCTCACGCAGCAATTGACGCGCCTGCCGGACCGAATCGGCCTCAATCACGCCCTTATGTCGCTTGCCTTGTAAGCTCACCGCCTGATACTGAAAGACACTCATCCGCCCTCCCGCGTCACCCGTAGTACTTCATCCAACGTGGTGATCCCGGCCAGCACCTTTTGCAATCCATCATCCCGGATCCCGTGGCTGAAACGGCGCACATACTTTTCCAATTCCTGTTCGCCGCAATCACGGTGGATCATGTCGCGCACCGTCTCATCGGCCTCCAGTAATTCGTGAATGCCGGTACGGCCGCGAAACCCTTTGTGGTTGCACAGCTCACACCCCACCGCCTGATACAACACCAGCGGATCGGGCGGTGCCTCGGGGCCAAGTATGGACGCAAATACCGCCCGCTCACTGGCCGTGGCCTGATGCGGCTGGCGACACGCCGGACACAAGGTGCGCACCAGACGCTGAGCCAGTACACCGAGCAAGCTCGACGCAATCAGAAATGGTTCGATGCCCATGTCACGCAGGCGCGTCACGGCACCGACGGCGGTATTGGTGTGCAAGGTCGAGAGCACTAAGTGACCGGTCAGGGACGCTTGTACCGCTATCTGGGCAGTTTCCAGATCGCGGATCTCACCCACCATCACCACATCAGGATCTTGACGCAAGATAGCGCGCAGGCCGCGGGCAAAGGTCATCTCCACTTTGGGATTTACCTGTGTCTGCCCAATACCATCGATGGCATATTCAATCGGATCTTCCACGGTCAGGATGTTGCGCTCTTCGCAGTTCAGCTCCTGCAAACCGGCATACAGCGTCGTACTTTTGCCCGAACCGGTTGGGCCGGTAACCAGCAAAATGCCATGTGGCCGGAAGATCAGTCGGCGAAAACGGGTTTGGATCGCGCCGTCCATCCCCAAACTGCTTAATGTCAGACGGGCCTGATTCTTGTCCAGTAAACGCAGTACCACTCGCTCTCCATGGTTAGAGGGCATGGTAGATACCCGCACATCCACGGCGCGGCCACCGAGCAGCAGTGCGATCCGGCCATCTTGCGGGACCCGTTTTTCGGCAATATCCAATTTGGCCATCACCTTGATCCGCGATACCAACAAGGCGGCCAGTTTGCGACTGGGGCGCAGCACTTCGCGCAGCACGCCATCGATACGAAAACGGATCAATAAGGCTTTCTCGAAGGTTTCGATGTGGATATCCGATGCCCCTTCTTTGATTGCCTCACCGAGCATGGCGTTGATGAGCTTAATGATGGGCGCATCATCTTCGCTGGCCAGCAGATCTTCGGTCTGTGGCAGCTCCTCGGCCAAGGTATAGAAATCGCCCTCGGCACTGATGTCTTCCATCAGCTGGCGAGCTTCGCTAGAGTCACGTTGATAAGCGGCGGTCAGCAAGGCTTCAAACTGCGCCGTGGCCACACATTCGGTGCTAAACCCTTCGCCGAGCACTCGCCGCAGCTCCTGCAATACCGGTAAGGTCAGCGGCTGACAGTGGCAGATCCACATCTCAGCGCCGCGCTGCTCGGCCAAGACCCCGAAGCGACGAGCAAAGGCAAACGGTAGGCGGCGAACCACGCCGCCGCTAGCGTCATCCGGTAAACTCGTGATGCCCTCTAGGGCTAACTCGGCGGCTAACGCGGTGCCGGTCACAGCGGGATCCCCCGCGCCAGTAAGAAGGCGCGCACTTCGGGTGGCAACTGGGGATCTTTACCGTACTCCGGCAGAACCGGCAGTGGTGTGTGTGGCATCAGGCTCATCCCCTGCTCGGCGCGGTACAACTGCTCGGCTCGGATATAGTTATATTTGCGCTGCGATACCCCGTCGGCAGCCATGCCATCACGTAAAATAGTCGGCCGGATAAATATCATCAGGTTGCGTTTTTCTTTCTTGTTGGCCGTAGATTTGAACAGATGGCCAAGGATCGGGATATCCCCCAGCAGCGGGACTTTCGCGATACTCTCGCCGCCTTGATCGTCAATCAGGCCGCCGAGCACAATCAGATCGCCATCATCGGCCAGCACCGTGGTTTTCAATTTGCGCTCAGCAAACACCACATCCAGATTGGTCTGCCCTTCGACTTTGGAGACTTCCTGTTCGATGGTCAGCTGCACCGCATTCCCTTCGTTGATCTGCGGCGTCACCTTGAGCATGGTACCGACTTTTTTCCGCTCGACGGTATTAAACGGATTGCTATTGTTAGAGCCGGTCGTGGAGCCGGTCAGCACCGGGACATCTTGCCCGACCATGAAAGAGGCTTCCTGATTATCCAGCGTGGTAATACTGGGGGTCGAAAGCACATTGGAGTTGGAATCGGTTTTCACCGCCTGCACCAGCGCGGCCCAATCCCCCTTCACAATGCCGACGGCAGCACCGCTGTAGCTGGCCAGTAAATCGGTCAGGGCGCTGATATCGCCTTTTTTATCCGGATTGACCGTGGTCGAGCCATTTTCACTGACTATCGTGGAGCCTTGCTCTGGCTTGGCCTGATACAGCGCGCCCGCCAGTGGCCCAATCGGGATTTGGTTACCGTTGGCAAACTGCACCAAGCCCGCATCTTTAGAACCCCACTGCACCCCGAAGTTGATGTTGTTCCCTTCCGCCACCTCAACAATCAATGCCTCGACATGCACCTGCGCACGGCGCACATCCAGCTGTGCTATCACGCTTTGTAGCGACTGCATGATGTCCTGTGGCGCGGTGACCACCAGCGCATTGGTATTTTTATTGGCGGCAATCGACACCAAGCTGTTACCCCGCGCCGCGGCAGCCTGCCCTTGCTGAGCCTCTTTAGCCGATTTTAAATTGCCGCTGACCTGATTGAGCACTTCCACCAGATCGTCGGCTTTGCTGTATTTGAGGTAAAACACCCGGCTGTTGCCGGTGTTTTGAATTTCGGAGTCCAGCTGGTTAATCAGGCGACGTAAGGTAGCGCGGATAGCGGGATCACCGCTGATCACCACGCTATTGGTGCGTTCATCGGCCACCACTTGGGATTTGAGCGTACTGGGCTGGTTCTGATCATTGGCTTTATTCAGGCTGTCGATCACCCGCACCATTTCCGATGCCGAGGCATTTTGCAGAGGCACCACCTCGTTGCTTTTATTACCGGTCAGATCTACCCGATGGATCACCTCGGCCAGCCGGTTCACCACCGAGGCTCGACCGGTCAGCATGATCACATTGGAGGGATCGTAATTGACCACGTTGCCAGAGCCGGCGCTATCAATCAGCTGACGCAGCAGCGGGGCCAGCTCGCGAACCGACACGTTACGCACCGGCACCACTCGGGTGATCATCTCATCGCCAGCAAAACGGTTGCCATTATCCGTCACCACCGGCAAGGGTTCAGTTTTGGCATCACGAGATTTGACCACCTTGATCACCCCGTTATCCATCACCACCGCCGAAAAACCATTGGCCTGTAGGACGTTAAGAAACAGCTGATAATACTGGCGCTCACTCAGTAGTTCGGTACTGCGCACGTTCACCTGCCCCTGCACCGTTGGATCAGTGATCACGGTTTTATTGAGGTTACGCGCGACAGTATCGATAAATGTAGCCAGATCGGTATTTTTAAAATTGGCGGAAAACTCATTAGCGCTCTCATTGGCACTGGCCGGGAGCAGCCACAGAGCCGCCAACAACGCCAGCGCTGGGCGAGCGACAGCCGACAATCTGCCTCCAGCAACCTTGTGTTTCATGCCTCATCCTTGTCTGCCTGCCGCAGGCGGCAACCTACGGGCTAATCAGAATGTCATAGCGGATTTGATCTCTAACCACCGTCAGTGTCAGGCTGGTCAATCCCGGTAGCTCACGCAGAGCTTGCTGAGCTTGTCGATCATCGGTCAGATCCAACCCGTTCAGCGCGACCGCGATGTCTTGATCTTGTAATCCGGTATGTTCAAACAGCAGCCGGTTAACGCCGGGGGAAACCCGGTAACCGGCCAGTACGTTATCCTTGCGTACCGGACTGAGCCGGATATAACTAAAAATTTTCTGCGGCTCGCGCGCTATCTCATCACGCAGTGCCGCCAGTCCGGCGGTTTGTGATGTGGGTTGAGTCAGCACACCAACCACCGGGGCCGAGGTTCGAGCCGCCGGTTCACCCGGCAGTGCCAGCAATTCGGTTACCCCGGCATTATCTAACCAGACTTGCGCCGCTTCGACTTTGAGCAGACGCACCGCCGAATCATTGATTGCCTCGCCCGGCATATAACTGGCTTGTCGGCCCTGCGCTTCAATCACCGCGACGCTACGCGCCGGATCGGTCGCTGGAGCCACCCCGCGCAAAATAAAGCTGAGCTTAGTCACCGCCGCCGGCACGGGTGCCGTGGACACCGCCGGTGTATGGCTCGGTAAGGCCCCGAACCACTGCTGCTGGAAGATCACGCCGAGATCGGCTTCGGTCAGCATGGTTGTCGCGTTGCTCTTTTGGGTTTGCGCCGCAAATGGTGCCGCCTTGGCGGCCTCCGGCACGACCGGTTGTCCCCAGCGCCACAGCAACAAGCCGGCATACAGTACCACCCCCAGCCAACATAACCCGGTACCGAGTGTCAGCCAGCGGCCACGGAATACGCGCACGGCTCCGGGACGCAGCCACTGCGGCGGAGTCCTTTTTTTCCCGCTACCACGAATCCAGTTAGCGCTTCTCCAGCGCCCCACCTTTTGCACCGCCGCACTCCTTGCCTGACCGCCATCACCGTGAGCATGACGAACCGCTGTGTTGATCCTACTCAAGCAATTAAACATGAGTAACTAAAAATTAACATCTTTTCAGGCGTTTTTTTACTGTGATCCCGGCCGAAATCCCTAGCAATTTTCGTCCAGCGCTTGATCCTGACCAAAGCGCCTCCACATTAATGGTTACAGCGCCAGTTCAACCACACAGAATTGGGTTTACGCCGCAAGACGTGTGATAATTCCAACGTTGTTTTCAGCTGTTGCAGGATAACGCATGAGCGGAAAATCAGCCCCCTGTGAGGGCAATAAGTCGATCCGGCTCGACAAATGGTTGTGGGCTGCTCGGTTTTACAAAACCCGAGCCGTGGCCCGCGAAATGATCGATGGCGGAAAAGTGCACTACAACGGTCAGCGCAGCAAACCCAGCAAACTGGTGGAACTGGGTGCCACCCTTACTCTGCGTCAAGGACTGGATGAAAGGACGGTGGTGATACAACAACTGAGCGAGCAGCGCCGTAGCGCGCCAGAAGCGCAGCTGATGTATCAGGAAACGGCAGAAAGTGTGCAAAAGCGCGAGCAACAGAGTGTGGCCCGCAAGCTCAACGCCCTGACGATGCCGCATCCAGATCGCCGGCCGGATAAAAAAGAGCGGCGCGATCTGATCCGATTCAAATACCGTGAGTCCGACTAATCCCGGCTCACTATCACTGAGAGAGCCTTATGCATAATCACGATCAACTGCATCGTTATCTGTTTGATAAAGTATCCGTCCGCGGTGAGCTGGTACGGGTGTCTGAAACCTACCGCCGGATGCTGGATAACCACACTTACCCACAGCCGGTACAAAAGCTGCTGGGTGAGATGCTGGTAGCGACCAGTTTGCTGACCGCGACGTTGAAGTTTGAAGGCACCATTACCGTGCAACTGCAAGGTGATGGCCCGCTGAAACTGGCGGTGATCAACGGTGATAACAACCAGCAGCTGCGCGGCGTGGCCCGTCTGCAAGGCGAGATCAGCGATGACATGAACCTGCACCAGATGATTGGCCAAGGTCACTTGGTGATCACTATCACCCCTGAGCAGGGTGAGCGTTATCAGGGCATTGTGGCACTGGAAGGTGAAACGCTGGCCAAATGTCTGGAAGCTTACTTCGCCCAATCCGAGCAGCTGCCGACCCGTCTGTTCCTGCTGACCGGCGAGTACCAGTCACAGCCAGTGGCTGGCGGTATGTTGCTACAGGTGTTACCAGATGACAAAGGTCAAGCCGAAGAGTTTGATCATTTAAGTCAGCTGACCTCGACCGTGAAAGCCGAAGAGCTGTTCGGGCTAGATGCCGAAGAAGTGTTGTATCGTCTGTATCATCAAGAAGAAGTGACGGTTTATCCGGCTCAAGACGTGGTTTTCAAGTGTACCTGTTCAGCTGAGCGTTCTGCGGCAGCGATTTTGACTGTTGAACCCGCCGAAATTGAGCAGATCCTCGCAGAAAACGGCGAAATCGATATGCATTGTGACTACTGCGGTGCACATTATCGGTTTGATGCGATGGATATTCAGGCACTACGAAACGGATCACACATAAATTCATCCAATCAGCTACACTGATCACAAGGCGGGAACATTCCCGCCTTTTCTTTGGTTTTTCCTCAGAGATAATAACAAAAATTTGAAGAGGCTCGCTGTCTCGATTAAGCACAACACTAATATGGTTATTAGCTGATGAGGATTTATCCAATTACAAAGGAGCTGAAAGATGAGCGTATTAGAGGTAGAAAGCCCAATCGCCTTAGATCTGGCCGCTTACGGCATCAAGGATGTCAGTGAGATCGTCTACAACCCGTCCTACGAACTGCTATTCCAAGAAGAGACCCGTTCCGATCTATCCGGCTATGAGCGTGGCGTTGTCACCAATATGGGGGCTGTTGCCGTCGATACTGGGATCTTTACCGGTCGCTCACCGAAAGATAAATTCATTGTCCGTGATGATACCACCCGTGACACCATCTGGTGGGCGGATCAAGGCAAGGGTAAAAACGACAACAAAGCAATTTCCCCGGAAGTGTGGCATGACCTCAAAGGTTTGGTCACCAAGCAACTGTCCGGCAAGCGCCTGTTTGTCGTGGATGCCTTCTGCGGTGCTAACCCAGATACCCGTCTGAAAGTCCGCATCATCACCGAAGTAGCCTGGCAGGCGCACTTTGTGAAAAACATGTTCATCCGTCCAAGCGCGGAAGAGCTGCAAGACTTCACGCCGGACTTCATCGTGATGAACGGTGCCAAGTGCACCAACCCACACTGGAAAGAGCAGGGCCTGAACTCAGAAAACTTCGTTGCCTTTAACCTGACCGAACGTATCCAGCTGATTGGCGGTACTTGGTACGGTGGTGAAATGAAGAAAGGCATGTTCTCAGTGATGAACTACCTGCTGCCCTTGCAGGGGATTGCCTCCATGCACTGCTCGGCCAACGTGGGCGAGAAAGGCGATGTGGCGGTCTTCTTCGGCCTGTCGGGTACCGGTAAAACCACGTTATCGACCGATCCGAAACGTCGCCTGATTGGGGATGACGAGCACGGCTGGGATAACGATGGGGTGTTCAACTTCGAAGGTGGCTGCTACGCCAAAACCATCAAGTTGTCAGAAGAAGCAGAGCCGGACATTTTCCATGCCATCAAACGCGATGCGCTGCTGGAAAACGTCACCGTGCGTGCCGACGGTTCCATCGACTTTGATGATGGCTCCAAAACGGAAAACACCCGGGTTTCCTACCCGATTTACCACATCCAGAACATCGTGAAGCCGGTTTCCAAGGCCGGGCATGCCAACAAGGTGATCTTCCTGACCGCCGATGCATTTGGCGTGCTGCCGCCAGTGTCCAAGCTGACCCCAGAGCAAACCAAGTACCACTTCCTGTCTGGCTTTACCGCCAAACTGGCCGGTACTGAGCGTGGTATCACCGAGCCAACCCCAACCTTCTCCGCCTGCTTCGGTGCCGCCTTCTTGACCTTGCACCCAACGCAATATGCCGAAGTGCTGGTGAAACGTATGGAAGCGGCTGGCGCACAGGCTTATCTGGTCAACACCGGCTGGAACGGTACCGGTAAGCGGATCTCCATCAAAGATACCCGCGCTATCATCGATGCCATTTTGGATGGTTCGATCGAAGCGATGCCAACGCAGCATCTGCCGATTTTCGACTTGGAGATGCCAACCGAGCTGCCAGGTGCTGACAGCAACATTCTCGACCCGCGTGATACCTACGCTGACCTGAATGAGTGGGAGCATAAAGCCAAAGATCTGGCGCAGCGCTTTATCACCAACTTTGATAAGTACACCGATACCAAAGAAGGTGCAGCGCTGATTGCGGCTGGGCCACAGCTGTAATGCACTGATCCCTTCAAATCCT
>JBOFCH010000226.1:0-2489 GCA_051645985.1 Plesiomonas sp.
AAAGTGGTTCTCTAGCCGGGTGTCACGTTTATTGTTAGTTTTGTCATATTTATTACTTAGCGGCCTTTTCGCGAATAAATTAATATGTGAACCCGCAATAGGGAAGGGTATAAGCGTCATAAATGCCAATATCGTGACATGCTGCGAAACTTCCACTTTCTTGATGCAGACCGTTATCCTAGATCTTGGGCTGGGATAAACTCAGTGATTGGTTTAAAAAGATACGGTACTGGCTGATGGTCAGCCGAGTTCCAGCGAGGAGAGAGGTTCAAGGTGCTGACGCAATTACAGGCACGATTGGTTAAAGAGGCACCACGGTTTTTGCGGATGCCGCTGCAATGGGTTCCGTTCGGGGTGCAAAAGCAGGCTCTGGAGCAAATGTTGGGCTGGATGTTCAGACAGGCAATGGCAGATGGTGAGCTGGATTTTTTGCAGCACCGTTGGTTGCAGGTCGCGGTGCCGGATCTGAACCTGAGCTGGTTTGTCAGTGTGCAAAACGCACAACTGGTGGTGGCTAAGCATGCCCAACCAGATGTGATTTTTCGCGGTAATACCAATGAGTTGATCCTGATTGCGGCCCGCTTGGAAGATCCCGATACCCTGTTTTTTCAGCGCCGTCTGACCATCGAGGGGGATACGGAGCTGGGGCTGTACGTGAAAAATTTGCTGGATGCGCTGGATATGGAGCAAATGCCAAAACCGTTGCAGGCGTTGCTCCAGCAACTGGCGCAATTTATTCAAAAAGGGCTGGCTAGCCAGCCCACAGTGAACTCTCAGGCGATAACATCATGCTGATTCGAGTTGAAATACCGGTAGATGCCCAACCCGTTGCACAGCTACTGAACCGGGCGTTTCCTTCCGCGGCAGAAGCGGAGCTGGTGCAGGCGTTACGTGAAGCGGGCCAACTGACGTTGTCGTTGGTGGCCGTGGATGATGAGGGCCAGTGTATCGGGTATCTGGCATTTAGCCCGTTGCTGCTGGATGGGGATGATTATCAGTGGGTGGCTTTGGCCCCGTTGGCGGTTGACCCGGCCTATCAGCGCCAAGGGATTGGTCAGGCATTGGTGCGAGAAGGGCTGAATAGCCTGAATGAGTTTGGCTATTCTGCGGCGGTGGTGCTGGGCGATCCGCACTACTATGCGCGTTTTGGTTTTGCTCCCATCAGTGCGCAGGAGCTGCCGTGTCCGTGGCCGGATTACCAGAGTGCCTTCCAAGTATTGAAACTGGATAGTTTCAGTGCGCCAGAGGTGACCCCGGTACAGGCGGTCAATTATGCCGAGCCGTTTAGCCACTTGTAGCACGGCTTTATTTGCACAAGGTTTACATATCTTGACACAAAATAGGGGGGACAGGCGTTAGACTGTCTCCCCTATTTCTTTTGTGTGCGCTGAGATCTTCAATTCATGACAGGTATCGTTGTTCGTTGCAGTATGGTTCTGTTGCTGGGCTGGCTAAGCAGTGCGGCATTGGCACAAGGCAAACCTGACGCCCAAGCCACGAAGGCCGTGAGTGTGGGCGTTCAACCGGTGGAAGAGGCGGTGCTGAGCCGTAAATTGCCACTGGTCGGCAGCCTGATTGCTCGCCAAGGGATCACCTTACAGTCTCAGGTGGAAGCCAATCTGGTGCGGGTGAATATGCCGCAGAGCGGGCCGGTGCAGCAAGGGCAAGTATTGTTGCAACTGGATGATGCTCAGCCACAGGCGGCGCTGGCCGAAGCACAAGCTACGGCGGCGGATGCGGAGCGTAAACTGCATGAGCTGTCCCGCTTGGCCAAGGTCAAAGCGGTGTCGAATACCGAACTTGAATCGCAGCGCGCCGCGGTGGCGATTGCTAAAGCTAAAGTCGCCTCGGCGCTGGCGACTGTGGAGAACTACCGCATTGTGGCACCGTTTAGCGGTGAGGTGGGTCTGTACACCTTAACGCCGGGCCAGCTTATTAAAAAAGATACGGCCATTACTTCGCTCGATGATTTGGCGCAGATGACGCTGGATATCAGCGTGCCGGAAAAATTCTTAGCCCAGCTCAGTATTGGCTCACCGGTCACGGCCACCACCGATGCCTTACCGGGGCAAGTGTTTGCTGGCGTGCTGGCGCACAAAGATGTCCGTTTGGATAACATCACCTTGAATGGCAAGGTTCGTATTCGATTTGAAAATCCGCAGCATTTGCTCCGTCCGGGCATGCTGGTGAAAGCCGAATTACAACTGGATACCCGCAAGTTGCCGTTGATCCCGTCTCGGGCGTTGATGTTCCAAGGTGAGCAGCGCTATGTGTTTGTGGTGGAAGATGGCAAGGCGGTGCAAAAGCCAATTCGCATTGAGCGTATTTATGATGATCAAGTCGCGGTAGCCGAAGGTTTGCAGGTCGGCGATCTGCTGGTGGTGGACGGGACGGTGAAACTGCGTCCGGGCGTGGCGGTGCAGGCGTTGCCGGTGGTGAAAGCGTCGGTACCGGTTCAAGCTCCGGCCGCTGCCAACGCGGATAAAAGT
>JBOFCH010000227.1:0-2088 GCA_051645985.1 Plesiomonas sp.
GCCCGATCTGCTGACAGTCACCTTTAACGGACTGTCCAAAACCTATCGGGTAGCCGGTTTCCGTCAGGGCTGGATGGTGCTGCACGGCCCGAAAAAACATGCCAAAAGCTATATTGAAGGGCTAGAAATGCTGGCATCGATGCGCCTGTGTGCCAACGTGCCGATGCAACACGCCATTCAAACCGCCATTGGTGGTTATCAAAGTATCGATGAATTTATTCATCCGGGCGGGCGTCTGTACGAACAGCGTAACCGTGCGTGGGAGTTGATTAACCAGATCCCGGGCATTTCTTGTGTCAAACCGATGGGAGCGCTGTATATGTTCCCGAAACTGGATCAGAAGAAATTTAACATCCACAATGACCAAAAGATGGTACTCGACTTATTGCTACAGGAAAAAGTCTTGCTGGTGCAAGGAACCGGCTTTAACTGGCCACACCCGGATCACTTCCGTATTGTTACCTTGCCACGTGTCGATGAGCTGGAAATGGCGATCAGTAAACTGGCGCGGTTCTTTGACGCTTATCGACAATAATTTTCCCCTGTCACACATTCCGGCATTATGCCTGCCCCAAGCACTCCCTCACCGGAGTGCTTTTTCTTTTAGGCTCCCCCTATCCCCCAAGCAGGCCATACCCGCCATCACTGATTTTGCTTCTTCCTGCCCTTTGCCGCACAATATCTTTACGGCAACGGTGAAGGAGTAACGGAATGAACCACAGCCACTTTTTTGCTTACCTATCGCGGATGAAACTGATCAACCGCTGGCCACTAATGCGCAACGTGCAGACAGAGAATATCTCGGAGCATAGCCTGCAAGTTGCGTTTGTGGCCCATGCCCTCGCCTTGATCAAAAACAAAAAGTTTGGCGGTACGGTTAACCCAGAGCGAATTGCCCTAATCGCCATGTTCCACGATGCTGGCGAGGTACTGACCGGCGATCTGCCCACCCCCATCAAGTACTACAATCCGGAAATTGCTCGCGAATACAAAAAGATCGAAAAGATTGCCGAGCAAAAACTGGTCAGTATGCTGCCCCCGGAATTTCAAGATGACTACCGGATGCTGATTGACTCCGATAGCCTCGATCCCGATGAGCAGCATATTGTGAAACAGGCCGATGCCCTGTGCGCCTATCTTAAGTGCATCGAAGAGTTGTCGGCCGGCAACAACGAATTCAAACTGGCTAAAAAACGGCTGAAGAAAACCCTGCGTGACCGCCACAGTGAAGAGATGGATTATTTCATGGATGTGTTTGTCCCCAGCTTTCACCTGTCTTTAGATGAAATCAGTCACGATGAACAAGGTACTCTCTGAATACACCGCGAGAGCCGCCGTGAGAACAAGAACAAAACAACAGAAGAAATCACAGGAAAAACCATGAAACCAATCGCGGCCCTGATGCTGTTACTGGCCCTAACCGGCTGTAAAGAAAAAGAAAAGGCGTTGAAGATCACCTTGGATCAGCCGACGCTGACCGAACAGCAGAGGCAAAACGTCGTCAGTGCTTGGCGCAAACTGAAAGAGATGTGCCCGGCATTGGCCAGTCAGGATATCGTGCATGTCGCTGGGGTATTAGAAGATGAAACCACTATGCCGGGCTGGGGAGCGATGTATCCGCAGTTCAAGCAATATCAGTGGGTGGGCGATATTTTGTTTCAGGCCGAAGATGGCACCCGTAAGCAAACCTATAACCTGATGTTTGGTTATGGTCAGCAGCCGGCCATTTTGTATAAAGAGGCCGAGCTGACCACACTGTGTCAGTGGCAAGGCAAAGTCGAACGTTTAAACGATCAATACTGGATTTACAAACAATAAGCGGCGCACAGCCCACGCCCATTCTATATTTTTCCCCTATATCGATAAAAAAATCCGGCACAATGGCCGGATTTTTTATGCACAGGTCACGACTAAGCAGCATGACGGCTAAGCCGTACTCCGACCTATCAATATCGGCCTATCAATACGTTTGGAAAATTTCCTGGATTTTGGCCGGATCTTTGGTCTGCGTCAGCGCCAATTGCAACAGTACCCGCGCCTTTTGTGGATTCAATGGGCCGGCAGCCACAAAACCGTACTTGGCATCAT
>JBOFCH010000228.1:0-3871 GCA_051645985.1 Plesiomonas sp.
ACTGATCGCACGTTGTATCGATGAGCAATCGATGTTCCATGACGGTAATAGTTAAGCTGAGAGTAATAGAACGGACAATAAAAACAAAAAGGGATAAACCCAACGTTTATCCCTTTTATCTTTTTATCTTTAACATGTGCCAGCAAACAAACGGGCTGAATTAACCACGGGCATTCCAGCGGTACATCCGCCATGCTTTTTGCTGTGCCGGAGTGAAGAAAGACCAAGCAATAAAGCGGCTGATTTTTTGCCCTTGCGACATCTCAATGGTTTTCACTTCGGTCGCGCTCACTTCACTCAGTGCTTCATACAGCGCCGGTAAACTGGTTTTTTTCGAAACCAGTGATGTAAACCAGAAACACTGTCCGGAAAAATCGCGGCTTTCGCGGATCATGTCACTGATAAAACGTACTTCGCCGCCATCACACCACAACTCGTTATGCTGCCCGCCAAAATTGAGTGCCGGTTGGGCATCAATGGTGTTGGCATTACCGCGCGAGACTTGATTGTAGGCCAGCTTGCTGCGTTTCCGTTGAGTCGTTTCTGCGGCCTCTTGCGCCGAAGAGTGGAACGGCGGATTACACAGAGTAAAGTCGAGCATCTCTCCTGGCTGGATCATTCCCCGCAGAATATCAGCAGGCTGAGTTTGTGTACGCAGGCTAATGGCCGCTTGCAATGTTGGATTGTGTTGCAAAATGGCCTCTGCCGAGGCTAGCGCGACGGGATCAATCTCCGAACCCACCATATTCCAGCCATAGCTGTGATGCGCCAGCAGTGGGTAAATCAGGTTCGCGCCCGTACCGACATCCAAACCCGTGATCCGTTTTCCTTTCGGGATCCGGCCTTGATTGGAATCGGCCAGTAAGTCAGCCAGATGGTGAATGTAATCTGCACGTCCTGGAACCGGCGGGCAGAGGTAGCCTTCGGGAACATCCCAGCCATCTACTGAATAAAACAGTTTGAGCAGCGCGCGGTTCAGTGCTTTTACCGCCTGCGGATCAGAGAAATTAATCGAGTCGGTGCCATAGGCGTTGCGCTGCACATAAGTGGCCAACTCTGGGCTAGCTTCTGTCAGGGCCGCAAAGTCATAGGATGACCGATGCAGGTTACGCGGGTGCAGGTTAGATTTGGTTTCACTCATCAGGATTTTCAGGATATCAGGCAATAAAGATTGGCACTAATCATAGCGGAAAACCGGACATGTTTCGCATTTATCGTTGTTTATCGCTTAACGAGAGGGTTTATGCATGAGTTACCGGTCGTGTATCACTCCTGTTGCCGACTTGAATCCTTACAATGCGCGCAGGCATGTATCAGGAGAGGATCTCATTTTGCCGAAACTGAATTTACACGGTGACTGGACACTGACATCACCACAACATCCGCATATTCATACCTGCTGTCCGTTACCGGGCGACATACACAGCGCACTGCTGGATGCCGGGCTGATCCCCGATCCCTATTTTGCCAATAATGAGCCGCGGGTACAGTGGGTGGGGGAAAGTGAGTGGCATTTGTCGCGCAGCTTTACATTGTCATCCCATGATATGACGGCGAGCCGATTATTACTGAGCCTGACGTTTGTCGATACGATGGCCTCAGTGTGGGTTAACGGGCAGCCAGTGCTGCAATGCCATAACATGTTTCGCCGTTTTGAGGCGGATATTTTGCCGTGGGTGGTGGCCGGTGAAAACCAGATCCAAATTCAGTTGCAGCGCAATGATATCGAGGCTGCGCAACGCGCGTCGCGCCTGTCTTTTCCCATTCCGTGGGCGCAGGGAAATAACCAAATTCCGCACATGAATTTGCTGCGTAAAACTCAATGCCATGCGGGATGGGATTGGGGAATTTGCCTACTGGTCAGTGGCGTGTATGGCGAGATCTCGCTGGAGCCAGTGTTTGCGGTACAGCCGTTACAGATACGTACCGAGCAGGAATGGCGCGCCGATGGCAGTTGTCGTTTGCATGTTGATTGTACTTATCAGGTGGATGACGCGAGTGCGCCATTAATGGCATTGATAAGCGTGCTACCGCCGGGTCAAGAAAGCGTGGATAGCGCAGCGCATCAATCTGAACAGATACAGATTGAACTACCCCCACAGCCGTGCGGCGAAGGGCATTTCAGGCACAGTATTGAGATCTCACACCCGCAACGTTGGTGGCCCGCTGGCTATGGCCCGCAGCCGCTGTATAGGTTACAGGTGGCGTTTATGGATGTCAGCGCGCCTGTAGTTGAAGAGCCGATTACTCCGTATAAAAAGCTGATTGAAAAACGTATTGGCCTGCGGCAACTGGAACTGGTGACCGAAGAGGATGCTATTGGTAGTAGCATGTTGTTTCGGGTCAATGGTCAGGCTATTACTGCGAAGGGCGCAAACTGGATCCCGCTCGATGCGCGCCCGTCGCGCCACACGCCAGAGCGTTATCGTCGCTTACTGGAAGATGCGGTGGCCGCTAATATGAATATGCTGCGCGTTTGGGGTGGCGGCATGTATGAGCAGGATATTTTCTATGACCTGTGTGACGAGCTGGGTGTGCTGGTGTGGCAAGATTTGATGTTCTCTTGTGCGCTGTATCCTTCTACGCCAGAATTTCTGCTGGATGTCGAGCACGAGGTACGCTATCAGGTTCAGCGGTTAGCCGATCATCCATCGCTGGCATTGTGGTGCGGCGATAACGAGGTCATCGGTGCCATTGGCTGGTATCCGGAATCTCGTGAGCATCGAATCAAATACACCGTCAACTATGATCGATTGAATCGTCTGTTGGCCAGTGTGGTTGAGCGGGAAGACCCGTCGCGCCGCTTCTGGGCCAGCTCACCGTGCAATGGTGAACTGGATTTTGGTGATGCTTGGCATGATGATCATCGCGGTGATATGCATTTTTGGGATGTATGGCATTCGGGAAAATCCTTTGATGCTTATCATAGCGTCAAACCACGATTTTGCTCTGAGTTCGGTTTTCAATCATGGCCATCCTTGCCGACGGTTAAGCAATTTGCTGAGGAGGATGACTGGAACATCACATCACCTACGTTTGAACAGCACCAGAAAAACGGCCGAGGCAACAGTATTATCACGGAGATGATCACCCGTTATTTCCGTTTCCCTATCGCGTTTGAACAACAGTTGTATTTGAGTCAGGTGCAACAGGCGCTGGCAATCAAGACGGCTACCGAATACTGGCGTGCCTATAAAGATCATTGTCGCGGCGTATTGTATTGGCAACTCAATGATTGCTGGCCGGTCAGCTCATGGTCGAGTATCGAGTACTCTGGGCGCTGGAAACTGTTGCATTACCATGCGCGTCATTTCTTTGCACCGCTGTTAGCGACCTTTATTCATGAGGCCGATACATCGGGTCAGCCGATGCTGACATTGCATCTGGTTAATGATCGACATGCTGAACAGGCGTTACAGGGGGAAGTGCTGCATATCAGCTGGCAGGGGGATGTGTTGCAACGTTGGCCACTGACGTGTATCGCACAACCTGATAGCGCGGCTCCGATTTGGCAAATCCCGTTATCAACATCAACGATTACGTCATTAACTGAGGCGCGACGGGGCTTCTATCATGTCGTCTTGCACGCTGATCCGAATCCTGCCGCCAATAACTCTGAGCATCGGGAAGCCGGTTTAACCGCTGATGTAGCCGTAGAAAACAGCTTTTACCCTGATGCGTTTAAGCGTTTGCCTTTGCAGCCAGCACAGATTGCGCATCGGGTAGGCGAAGATGCGCAAGGTCGATACATTGAGTTATGGAGTCAGCATCCAGCGCTGTTTGTGCATGTGGAATTCGCGGGTGAAGGGCGCTTCGAGGATTCGGGGTTTACCTTGTTGCCCGAAGCCGTGGGAGGTCGTCGGCGCGTGCG
>JBOFCH010000229.1:0-1828 GCA_051645985.1 Plesiomonas sp.
GAGATAGATTTTGGAGCAATCATATCAGCGGTTGAACTCCCGCCGGTTATGCTCGTTTTTCAACAAAATCATCTTGTTGTTTCATAGCCTCCGCTTTGGAGGCTTTTTTTTGCAATTTCCAAACCCATTCTTAATATCAAAGTGATTAGTTTCAACATCAAGCTATCAGCTATGCGAGGTAAATTTGGTGTCTAACACATGTGATTGTGTGGCTGCCCTTTCATAGTAATTCCAGAGCAGAGAACAAAATACGCAATGAGAAGCCGTCAATTACGAGCGACAGATCTCACATTGTGAAATGCAACAACAAGAAATTACATAGTTAAGTGACACTGATCACACTTTATTGTGGGGCATCTCTCTAGAATCCTGATCCCATCAATAAATAGGAGTACAAAGCGGATGCAAGAGAGAATTAAAACCGCCCTTGCCAACCTGCCTGCGCCGTTATCTGCCGCATTAACCCCGTATGTATCGGAGCCTAATTTTGCCGGATGGCTGCATGCGAAAGACGTTTCCGCGATTTGTTCGGTAACCGGACTGGATGTACAAGCGCTGTCTCTGGCTTTGTTGCCAATCGCAGCCGCCTATTCTGTGGCCCCCATTTCAAAATTTTATGTCGGTGCTGTCACGCATGGTGAAAGCGGTAATCTCTATTTTGGCGCCAACATGGAATTTGCTGGTGTTGCTTTGCAGCAAACTGTGCATGCGGAACAAAGTGCCATTACCCATGCTTGGATCCGCGGTGAAAAAGCGCTGACTGACATCACAATTAACTACTCTCCGTGTGGTCACTGCCGCCAGTTTATGAATGAGCTGAATGCCGCGCCAGCGCTGAAAATCCATCTGCCAGATCGTGCGCCTAGCAAACTGTACGACTACCTGCCTGATGCATTCGGACCACGCGATCTGAACATCACCACCTTGCTGATGGATACCCAAGATCACGGCCTGCAAACCCAGACTCGCGATCCGTTGATCAATGCCGCGCTAGATGCCGCCAACCACAGTCATGCGCCTTATAGCCAAAGCTATGCGGGTGTTGCTCTGCAAATGCAATCTGGGGCAATTTATCAAGGTATGTACGCAGAAAATGCGGCCTTCAACCCAAGCCTGCCGCCACTGCAAGCCGCGTTGATTAATCTGAATATGTCCGGTGAATCGGCCGATACTATCTGCCGAGCCGTTCTGGTAGAGAGCCAGTCCGCCATCTTGAGTCAGCAGGCGACCACTGACGCTACGTTACGAGCACTGGGTGTCACTGACATTACTTGCCTGCGCGTCTAAACGTCTCCGCTCATCCGTCGTCACCGGTAACAGCCTGCAACGGCTCTTGGTGACGATGGATTTCTATTTTCTTCCCCGGTTTTAACCACCATCACATAACTAGCATCACATAACCAACATCACACTTTTCGTGGCCGGTTGCTGATTTAGCGAACAGTCAGTACAGATCCGAAAATGTCTGTCGTCTTTTTGCTAGGTTCTGCGTGCGAAATCGGTAAACTATCTACCGTTTACCCTATTCACACTTTAACCACCTTATTCATTATTTATTACCGTAGTAGTTAGCCATGACTTTGCGCACACATCGGCCCCTGATCGGTGCCAGTTGGATGATTTTGGCCGGAATGGCCTTTGCCGCCATTAATACTCTGACTCAGTATGTCAGTATTAATATGCACATCCCGTCCACGTCTGTTGCCCTGTACCAATATCTGGTCGCACTGGTCGTTATGCTGCCTTGGCTGCTTAAGGTTGGCTTACGGCGGTCACTCAGCACGCAACATCTGGGACAACACATTTTCCGGATTTTCTTATCGGTCAT
>JBOFCH010000230.1:0-2618 GCA_051645985.1 Plesiomonas sp.
GCTGGCGCATCGACCAGGTTCGCACGGTTTTGCCCTGCAATGCCGGTTGCCAGCGTTGGTGATCGTCAATATCCAGATTGACGATCGCCGTACCGCCCGCCGTCAGCCCCTGATAAATTTCGCCTTTGGCCTGACGCACGCCATCCAGTGAGCCAAAGCCTTCCAGATGCGCCGCCATCACGTTATTCACCAGCGCCGCCTCGGGCTGCACCAGTGCCGTGGTGTAAGCAATTTCACCGATATGATTGGCACCCAGCTCCATCACCGCATAATCATGCTCGGCGGTCAGGCGCAGCAGTGTCAGCGGCACCCCGATATCGTTATTGAAGTTACCGGCGGTATACAACACGTTACCGCGCTGGGCCAAAATCGCTGCCGTCATCTCTTTCACGGTGGTTTTACCGGACGAACCGGTCATCGCCACCACGCGCGCCCGGCACTGCGTACGCACCCAATGGCCAAGCTGACCCAACGCCAAACGGGTGTCAGCCACCACGATTTGTGCGATCGCCAATGGCAACGCACGCTCAACCAGTAAGGCGACTGCGCCCTGCTGTTGCGCTTGCGCGGCAAAATCATGGGCATCGAAACGCTCACCGCGTAGGGCGATAAACAGCGCACCAGTGGTAACTTTACGGGTATCGGTGGTTACGTCACGGATGACACACTGTGCATCTTGTTCACTGGCCACCAGCTTGCCGCCGACAACCTGCGCCAGTTGCGCTAAGGTCAGGGCAATCATGCCACCACTCCCAGCAGACGGGCTGCCGTTTCACGATCGGAGTAATCGAGCTTGCGCTGGCCGACAATCTGGTAATCCTCATGGCCTTTACCGGCCAGCAATACCACGTCATTGGGCGCTGCATTCATCACTGCCGCGGTCACCGCCTCGGCGCGACCGGCAATCACCTGCGCCATTCCCGGTGCCACTAAGCCGGTCAGAATATCGGCCACGATCGCCTGTGGATCTTCGGTACGCGGGTTGTCATCGGTGATCACTACCCGATCGGCCAGTTGCTCGGCCAACGCCCCCATCAATGGACGTTTACCGCGATCGCGATCGCCACCGCAGCCAAACACACACCACAGCTGTCCATGACAATGCAGACGCGCCGCTTCCAGTGCCTTTTCCAGCGCATCCGGGGTATGGGCGTAATCCACCAATACAGTTGGACGTCCTGGCGCACTGAACACTTCCATCCGGCCACACACGGGTTGTAATTGTTCGGTTGTTCGCAGCAAATCGGCCAGCGGATAACCCAGTGCCAGCAGCGTTGCCAGCGCCAACGTCAGGTTGCTGACGTTGAACGCACCCATCAGTGGGCTATCAATCTGCCCTTCTCCCCAGCTGGAGCGAAACGCAATGCGCGCCCCTTGCGGATGATAAGTCACGTCAGTGACACACAGGAAACGGCCCTCCCACGCCAGTGGCAATGTAGGCTGCATGCTGACGGCCACCGCCTGTGGTAAACGGGCCAACCACTCACGGCCAATCGCATCATCGGCATTGATAATCGCCTGCCCAAACTGATGGGTAGAGAACAGACGCCACTTGGCCTCAGCATAGTTCTCCATGGTGCCATGGTAATCGAGGTGATCGCGGCTGAGATTGGTAAATACGGCGGCAGCAAAATGCAGCGCCGCCACGCGATCTTGCACCAAACCGTGGGAAGACACCTCCATCGCCGCCAAGGTCGCCCCCTGCGCATGGATCTCCGACAGCACATGCTGTACATCTACCGCCGAACCGGTGGTGTTCTCGGTGGGGATCACCTTGCCCAGCAAACCGTTGCCCACGGTACCCATCACCGCGGCGGTTTCGCCCAGCAATTGCGCCCACTGCGCCACCAATTGGGTGGTGGTGGTTTTACCGTTAGTGCCGGTAATGCCGATTAATTTTAATTGTTCGCTCGGCTGGTGATAAAAGCGGCCAGCTAACGCTGACAGCTTGCGGTTAAGCTGGCTTAAGTACACCACCGGTACGCCGTGGACTTCACGGATACAACCGTCGGAGGCTTCGCCTTCAGCTTCGGCAATCACGGCGGCAACACCCTGTGCGATGGCCTGCGCGATATAACGGCGGCCATCGGTTTTATGTCCCAGCACCGCAATAAACAGATCGCCGGCCGCAGCCGTGCGACTGTCCAGCGTCATTTCCCGTAACGCTCGCGCCGGAGCCTCTTTTACCCAAGGCGCTAACAACGAGCGCAAATCATGTGTTGACACGGGCGTTCCCACTCCTATTAAGCACAACTTCATCTTCTGACGGCAACGCATCAGGTTGGATGTTCAAAATGCGCAATGCCCCGCCCATAATGGCGGAAAATACCGGGGCTGACACCGCACCACCGTAATACTGACCGGCCTGTGGCTCGTTAATCACCACCACCAGCGCTAACCGCGGATTACTGGCCGGAGCCATCCCGGCGGTATAGGCGATGTACTTATCGACATACTTGCCGTTCGGGCCAATTTTTTTCGCCGTACCGGTTTTCACCGCAATCCGATAGCCATCCACCGCCGCGCGGCGACCACCGCCCCCCGGCAGAGCAACCGCTTCCATCATGTGCACGACTTTGCGTGTTAGCTCTTCCGAGAAAACCCGGGTGCCTTCAACG
>JBOFCH010000231.1:0-2803 GCA_051645985.1 Plesiomonas sp.
CACCTTGAGGGTTTCAGATGATTATCGGCATTCCGAAAGAAATCAAAAACCATGAATATCGCGTTGGCATGATCCCTGCGGGAGTCAGAACACTGGTTGCCGATGGGCACCAAGTCCTTGTTGAATCCCATGCTGGCACTCATATCGGCTTTACCGATAAAGATTACATTACTGCGGGAGCATGTATCGTTTCTTCCTCAGATGATGTTTTCGCAAATGCAGAGATGATTGTCAAAGTAAAAGAGCTACAAACAGTAGAACGTACCAAACTCAGACCCGGACAACTGCTTTTTACCTATCTCCATCTGGCTCCAGATCTGGAGCAGACGCACGATTTACTGCAAAGCGATGCAATTTGCATCGCTTACGAAACGGTCACCGATAATAGCGGGGGTTTGCCGCTGTTAGCCCCGATGTCTGAAATTGCCGGTCGTATGTCAGTACAAGCGGGCGCACATGCGCTAGAAACAGCACAAGGTGGCTCCGGTGTCTTGCTAGGCGGAGTTCCAGGGACTGAACCTGGTCAGGTGGTGATTTTTGGTGGTGGGATGGTGGGCGCCAATGCCGCCCGTGTGGCCTGCGGATTACGCACCGATGTCACCCTCTTTGATAACAATATTCAAACACTGCGCCGCTTAGACAGCGAATTTGCCGGGCGCATCAAACTGCTGATCCCATCGACCGAGCTGATCCACGCGCATCTCCACAATGCTGATCTGGTGATAGGTGCCGTTCTGATCCCCGGAGCCACGGCGCCGAAATTGTTATCTCGCGATGATCTACGCCTGATGAAGCGTGGCTCAGTACTGGTGGATGTGGCGATTGATCAAGGCGGCTGCTTCGCCACTTCCCGTCCAACCACCCATGCTAAGCCGCTCTACATCGAAGAGGGCATTATTCACTACTGTGTAGCCAATATGCCGGGGGCCGTCGCCCGTACCGCCACACAAGCCCTGTGTAATGCGACCCTGCCCTTTATTCAAGCCTTGGCCAATCAAGGTGCCATCGTCGCCATGCGCGCTAATCCACACCTCGCAAACGGGCTGAGTATTTATCGCGGCCAACTGATTTCAGAGCCGGTCGCCCGCAGTCAAGAGCGCCCTTATACGCCACTGAGCCAAATTCTTAACGCAGCGCACCCGTAAACCCACGCCACGCGTCAGTATGCGTCTGATCTTGGCCTGCTTGCACTCGCTTCCTTCTACATACTTCCTGCATACTTCGCGCCGGGTTTATCCCGGTGGCGAAGCGTAGCTGACACATTTGTTTTTTTGCCATGCTTTTTTGCTGTTTTTGCGTTTCCAATTTACCTACAATCGGGCATACACCTGTCGTACGTGGAGAATAACAATGACATCGACAAAACATTGCAAACTACTCATTCTCGGTTCCGGCCCTGCGGGTTATACCGCCGCAGTTTATGCCGCCCGCGCTAACTTGAACCCTGTTCTGGTGACTGGGATGCAGCAAGGTGGTCAGCTGACCACCACCACAGAAGTCGAAAACTGGCCGGGCGATGCCAGCGATCTGACCGGCCCAGCGCTGATGGATCGCATGCGTGATCATGCGGAAAAATTTAACACCGAGATCATCTTCGACCACATTAATAAGGTTGATTTGCAGTCTAAACCGCTGCGTTTATATGGCGACAGCACCGAATACACCTGTGATGCCTTGATCATCGCTACCGGTGCCTCTGCCCGCTATTTGGGTCTGCCATCCGAAGAGGCCTTTAAAGGCCGCGGTGTCTCTGCTTGTGCACCCTGTGACGGTTTCTTCTATCGCAACCAAAAAGTCGCCGTCGTGGGCGGGGGCAATAGTGCCGTGGAAGAAGCTCTGTATCTGTCCAATATCGCTGCCGAGGTACACCTCATCCATCGCCGTGACAGCTTCCGGGCTGAGAAAATTTTGATTTCGCGTCTGATGGACAAAGTCGCCAACGGCAACATCGTTCTGCATACCCAAAACATGCTGGATGAGGTTCTGGGCGATGACATGGGCGTAACGGGCGTGCGTCTGCGTCACGTGGATAACGGCAGCACTGAAGAGCTGGCGGTCAACGGGGTGTTTACTGCTATCGGCCACAGCCCGAATACCGAGATCTTCCAAGGTCAACTGGAGCTGAACGGTGGCTACATCAAGGTGCAATCCGGCACCGAAGGCAACGCGACGCAAACCAGCATTCCGGGCGTATTTGCCGCCGGTGACGTGATGGATCATATCTATCGTCAGGCCATTACCTCCGCCGGAACCGGCTGTATGGCTGCGCTGGATGCCGAGCGTTATCTGGATGCGTTAACCAAATAATTGATCATCTATTGGGTCACGTAATACGCCTCCAGCAAACGGGAGCGACCCGCTCCCGTTTATATCTTTGACGATCTGCGTTTTTAATGAAACACGGGTTGTCTTTCGGTTCTACGTTCTCGGTTTCCTGAGCGCATCGCACGCTTCACGCTAGGAGCCAGAACACAGTACGTTAAGACACTGCACACATCATGGATAAAAATAAACAACGCGAGCTGACTCGCTGGCTTAAACAGCAGAGCAAACTGGCGCGCCGCTGGCAAAGCCTGACCATGCTGCTCGGTGTGGTTTCCGGATTACTCATCGCCTTTCAGGCCTGGTTACTGGCCGTATTACTCAATGACCTGATCATCTTGCAACAACCGCGAGACTCGTTGAGCCGCTATTTCCTGATGCTGATCGGCTCAGTGATTCTGCGTGCGCTGGTAACCCGTCTTCGTGAACGCTGCGCGTTTTACTGCGGAGTGGAGGTGCGCCGCCAGATCCGCTCACTGGT
>JBOFCH010000232.1:0-14415 GCA_051645985.1 Plesiomonas sp.
CGAAGGGTGTTGTGCTTGTTGTTCACTCATACGCATCCTGCATTTGTTATTGGAAGAGGAAAAATCGGTTTATGCTAGCATAAACAAATTGTTTCATCTTATTTCCACAGTTAAAACAGAGTCCATTTCACACAAAACAAGCACAGATCGCTAAATGTTATTTTCAAATCAGCAGATTGATATGGCATACGTCAGAGACAAAAAAGCCCCGCAAAATGCGGGGCCACTCAAGAACGAGGGATGACTCACGTAGCTCACCGTTACACACAGTAACGGCCCAGCCGCAGTCAGCCTACCGGCTCATTATTCCCACTCGATAGTTGCCGGTGGCTTACCGGAAACATCGTATACCACGCGGGAGATGCCATTGATTTCATTGATGATTCGGTTAGACACTTTGCCGAGCAGCTCATACGGCAGATGCGCCCAGTGCGCGGTCATAAAGTCGATGGTTTCAACGGCGCGCAAGGAAACGACCCAGTCATACTTACGGCCATCGCCCATCACTCCGACCGAACGAACCGGCAGGAACACCACAAAGGCTTGGCTGACTTTGTCGTACCAGTTAGCTTTATGCAGCTCTTCGATAAAGATAGCATCGGCGCGGCGCAGAATATCGCAGTACTCTTTTTTCACTTCGCCCAGTACGCGCACGCCCAGACCTGGACCAGGGAACGGATGGCGATACAACATGTTGTACGGCAGCCCCAGCTCCAGACCAATACGACGCACTTCATCTTTAAACAGCTCTTTGAGCGGCTCAACCAGACCCAGCGCCATCTCTTCTGGCAGACCACCAACGTTGTGGTGAGATTTGATCACATGCGCTTTACCGGTCGCGGATGCAGCCGATTCAATCACATCTGGATAGATGGTCCCTTGTGCCAGCCACTTCACGTTGCTGAGCTTACCGGCTTCCTCATCGAACACGTCCACGAACACGCGACCGATGGTCTTGCGCTTGTGCTCTGGATCTTGAATACCGGCCAGCGCCGTCAAGAAGCGATCTTCGGCGTCCACACGGATAATGTTCAGGCCGAACTGATCGCCGAACATGTTCATCACCTGATCCGCCTCATTCAGGCGCAATAGACCGTTATCGACAAACACACAAGTTAAGCGTTTACCGATGGCGCGGTGCAGCAACATCGCGGTGACCGATGAGTCAACGCCACCCGACAGCCCCAAAATCACGTCATCGTCACCCACTTGCTCGCGGATACGAGCAACAGCGTCATCGATGATGGTGGCCGGTGTCCACAGCGCTTCACAGCCACAGATCTCCAGCACGAAGTTCTCCAGCATACGCTTGCCCTGATGGGTGTGGGTCACTTCTGGGTGGAACTGTACGCCGTAAAAACGTTTTTCTTCATTCGCCATTGCCGCAAACGGACAGGTGTCAGTCACCGCAATGGTACTGAAGTCAGCAGGGATCGCCGTCACTTTATCGCCGTGGCTCATCCACACATCCAGCAGCGGCTTGCCATCGGCACTCACGCTGTCTTGCGCGCCAGCAAACAGACGGCTGTCGCTCAACACTTCTACGCTGGCATAGCCAAATTCACGCTCATTGGAAGAGTGCACCATCCCACCGAGCTGCATAGCCATAGTCTGCATGCCATAGCATACCCCCAGAACCGGCACGCCCGCGTTGAACACATATTCCGGCGCACGTGGGCTGTCCTGCTCGGTCGTACTTTCCGGGCCACCGGAAAGAATAATACCGTTCGGGTTGAAGCTGCGGATCTGCTCTTCGGTGACATCCCAGGCCCATAATTCACAATATACGCCAATCTCACGGATACGGCGGGCAATCAGTTGGGTGTACTGAGAACCAAAATCGAGGATCAGAATACGGTGGTCGTGAATATTTTTGCTCATCGGTCACTCTGTTTTGAATTAACGGCGAAAAAGGTTACTGCTGCGGCCCTCTGCAAGCGGAGATAGCGGCCGCAGCCTGCATTCGGTGCTGAATGATCAGCCCATGCGGTAGTTCGGCGACTCTTTGGTGATGGTGACATCGTGTACGTGGCTTTCTTTCATGCCGGCACCGGTGATGCGGACAAACTCCGCTTTGGTGCGCAGATCCTCAATGGTGGCACTGCCGGTCAAGCCCATGCAGGAGCGCAAACCGCCCATCTGCTGGTGTACGATCTCTTTGAGCTTACCTTTATAGGCGATACGGCCTTCGATACCTTCCGGTACCAGTTTGTCCGCCGCGTTGTCGCTCTGGAAGTAACGGTCAGACGAGCCTTTGGACATCGCACCCAGTGAGCCCATGCCGCGGTAAGATTTAAAAGAGCGACCTTGATACAGTTCGATTTCACCCGGCGACTCTTCAGTACCCGCCAACATGGAGCCAACCATCACGCAAGACGCGCCAGCAGCAATCGCTTTGGCAATATCACCAGAAAAACGAATACCGCCATCGGCAATCACAGGAATACCCAGTGGTACCAGCGCCGCCGCCGCATCAGACACGGCAGTAACTTGTGGCACACCCACACCGGTCACGATCCGCGTGGTACAAATAGAACCAGGGCCGATGCCCACTTTCACTGCGCTACACCCGGCTTCTGCCAGCGCCAGCGCACCGGCCGCCGTGGCTACGTTACCGCCGATAATTTGCAAATCAGGGTATTTTGCACGAGTTTCACGAATACGTTGCAGCACGCCTTCGGAGTGGCCATGCGAGGAGTCAATCAGTAGCACATCAATACCGGCTTCCACCAGTGCATCGATACGCTCTTCGTTACCGGCACCGGCACCGACCGCCGCGCCCACACGCAGGCGACCCAGCTCATCTTTACAGGCATTTGGCTTACGTTCGGCTTTTTGGAAGTCTTTTACCGTGATCATGCCTTTGAGGCGGAAGCTGCGATCCACCACCAGCACTTTTTCTACCCGACGCTCGTGCATCAGCGCCAGCACATCGGTGCGCGGCGCGCCATCCAGTACGGTGACCAAACGCGGTTTCGGGGTCATTACCTTAGTCACCGGTTGATCTAAATCCGTCACAAAGCGCACATCACGGCCAGTAATGATCCCCACCAGCTCCAGCTCATCGGTCACCACTGGGTAGCCGGCAAAACCATTTTTCTCGGTCAGCGCCAACACTTCACGAATCGTCGTGGTCGGTTTCACCGTCACAGGATCACTGACGACTCCACTTTCGTATTTTTTCACTTTGCGAACTTCGTCCGCCTGACGCTCGATGGACATATTCTTGTGAATAAAGCCCAGACCGCCTTCTTGTGCCAGCGCAATGGCCAGATCCGCTTCGGTCACGGTATCCATAGCCGCAGATAGCATGGGAATGTTCAGGCGAATGGTTTTCGTGAGCTGAGTGCTCAGGTTCGCAGTGTTTGGTAAGACAGTAGAATGGGCAGGAACGAGCAGTACGTCGTCAAAGGTCAGAGCTTCTTTAGCGATTCTTAACATTGCAATATCTCACCAGGGAAAGTGGAAGTTCAAAGTTCGATAAAATATTGCCGACGCATTATACATGACGTAAACGATTAGCCAAACGTTTTTTCGCTTTGCTGCTTGCGTTTTTGTCTAGGTAACGTACTATCGATTGTTCACCATCATTTTTTTACCGGTAATCTGCGCGGAGCTGTTTTGCACGAAAACCGTCCTATCTTCACTGTCTCTCGCCTCAATCAGGCAGTACGTTTACTCCTCGAAAACCAACTGACACAAATCTGGATCAGTGGGGAAATCTCCAACCTTTCCATGCCGGTTTCCGGGCACTGGTACTTCACGCTCAAAGATCTGCAATCACAAGTACGCTGCGCTATGTTCCGCACCAGCAACCGCAAAGTGACCTTCCGCCCACAAAACGGCCAGCAAGTACTGGTACGGGCCAACGTCACCTTGTATGAGCCACGTGGGGATTATCAGCTGATCGTTGAGGGAATGCAGGCGGCTGGAGACGGTGACTTACAGCAGCAGTTTGAACAGTTGAAGATGCAGCTGGCTGCCGAGGGCTTATTTGCACAAAGTAGCAAAAAAGCGCTGCCCGAGCAGTCGCAGCAAGTCGGGATCATCACCTCGGCCAGTGGCGCGGCCTTACAAGATATGTTGCAGATTTTACAGCGCCGCGATCCGATGCTGCCGGTGGTGATCTATCCGGTGATGGTTCAAGGCAATGAGGCACCGGCGCAAATTATCCGCGCACTACAAGTCGCCAACGCGCGGCGCGAGTGTGATGTGCTGATTGTCGGGCGAGGAGGTGGCTCACTGGAAGATTTGATGGCCTTTAATAGCGAAGCGGTCGCGCGCGCTATTTTTGCCAGTCAGCTGCCGGTGATCAGTGCTGTTGGCCACGAAACCGATGTGACGATTGCCGATTTCGTGGCCGACTTGCGCGCGCCAACCCCGTCTGCGGCAGCCGAGCTGGTCAGCCGCGACCAACAAGCGCAGCTCAGCCGCCTAAGTCAATGGCAACACCGATTGCAACAGGCCACCGGGCGGCAGATCCAGCGCCAACAGCAACATCTGGAGCGCCTGCAACATCGGTTACTTCGTCAGCACCCGCAAGCACGCTTGCAGCGCCAACAGATGCAGCTGGATGACTTACAGCATCGCCTGCAACAGGCGACCCAACGTCTACTACAACGCCAGCAACAGCGTACTGACAGCCTAACGCACCGTTTGTACACGCAGACTCCGCGTCATCGCATCGATCGCAGCCAACAGCAACTCGATCAGCTCAGCGCTCGTCTGCTCCAGCAGACCCAGAGCCGGCTGCGCCAGCACGGGCAAACGTTAGGCATGCTCGGCGCCCGCCTGCACGCCGTTAGTCCACTGGCGACGCTCGCCCGTGGCTATGCGGTAGTGCAAAATGAACAGCGTCAGTTAATAAGCTCAATACACCAAGTGCAGTCTGGCGAGCGCTTGGATATCCGTCTTAGCGATGGCGTAGTGCGCAGCCGCGTCGAATAATGCCCGCCAAGCTCGGCGCTTACTCCGCGGCTTGAAAATAAAACTGCAATGTCTGTCGCGAGCGCGGCACATTGCAGTGCTGGCAAAAATAGCTCTCTGCGCCACATGCGGCCAGACGTTGCAAGGCTTGTCCACACTGCGGGCAATTGGCCAGTCGGATAAAGCGCTCGCCACACTCAGGGCAATGGTAATGCCCCTGACTCCAGACCAGCTCTCCGGCACAGTGCGGACAGCTGTTTTCACCACCATTTCGCATATCACTCATACTTGTCTCCTCACACTGGCTCGCACTTGCTTCCCTGTTGTTGATTCGGGATGGCTGATTCAGGATAGCTTATTGGGCTTGCGCAGGTTATGGCGCTTGCCGAGCCAGAATGCAAAACGGAAGCCCGAAGGCTCCCGCTATTTTGCAACATGCATCGTTGGCTATCGGCCTGCCAAGATCAGTTTTTCGCTTTCTTGATGAACTTCAACAGACGCTTACGCTTGTGCATCTGGCTCACACTTAGCAAGTTACGCTTCTGACCAAACGGGTTAGCGGTCTCTTGGAACTGAATGCGAATCGGCGTACCCATGATCTTCAATGAACGACGATAGTAGTTCATCAGATAACGCTTGTACGATTCTGGCAAGTCTTTGAGCTGGTTACCGTGGATCACGATGATCGGCGGGTTATGACCCCCAGTATGCGCATATTTGAGCTTAATACGACGGCCATTGACCATTGGCGGCTGGTGATCTTGGGTCGCCATCTGCATGATCCGAGTCAACATCGCAGTACTGATACGCTTGGTCGCTGAGCTGTAGGCTTCTTGAATGGAATCGAACAAGTTACCCACGCCGCTACCGTGCAGTGCAGAGATAAAGTGGATCCGAGCGAAGTCAACGAAGTCCAGACGACGATCCAGCTCTTCTTTCACCCGCTCTTTGACCGATTGATCCAACCCATCCCACTTGTTCACCACCACCACCAGCGAACGACCGGCATTCAGCACAAAGCCCAGCAGGGATAAATCCTGATCGGAGATCCCCATACGTGCATCCAGTACCAACAACACCACGTTGGCATCTTCAATCGCTTGCAAGGTTTTAATAACGGAGAATTTCTCCACCGTCTCGGTCACTTTACCGCGACGACGAACCCCGGCGGTATCGATGATCACATAATCGCGGCCATCACGCTCCATCGGGATATAAATGCTGTCTCGGGTAGTACCCGGCATATCGTAAACCACCACACGATCTTCACCCAAAATGCGGTTAGTCAGGGTTGATTTCCCCACATTAGGACGACCCACCAAGGCAATCTTGATTGGGCGATCATCTGGCGTCTCTTCTTCTTCGGCTTCTTCCGGCTCAATCAGATCGCCGTTTTCATCAAATTGCAGATCTTCTGGCTCATTCCAACCATTATCGCCATCATCGCCTTCTTCGGCTAACTCATCGAGCTGCTCTTCTTCCACATCCGACACCAGCGGTGCCAGTGCCTGATCGATCAGCGCCGATACCCCACGACCATGGGCCGCCGCAATCTGGTAAATCTCACCCAGACCCAGTGCATAGAAATCGGCACAATGGGCGTCAGCATCAATACCGTCAACCTTGTTAGCCACCACCAGTGTTGGCTTTTCGCGCATCCGCAGATGCTGAGCAATCGCCTGATCGGCGGTGGTCATGCCCGCGCGGGCATCCACTAAAAACAGCACCACATCGGCTTCTTCAATCGCCATCAGCGACTGTTCCGCCATTTTGGTTTCCACACCGTCTTCGGTACCGTCAATACCACCGGTATCGATCACGATGAACTCATGGCCGGATAGAACCGCACGTCCATATTTGCGATCTCGGGTCAGGCCGGGAAAATCAGCAACCAACGCATCCCGCGTGCGGGTAAGACGATTGAACAGCGTGGATTTACCCACATTCGGACGTCCTACTAGAGCGACGACAGGAACCATAAAAACCTCTTATTTCTTATAGAGAAAACGGCCCCTGATCTCAGGATCAGGAGCCGTACATCACCAATTACTACGCTTGCACTTATTTTTTCAGTGCAATCACATCACCGTTACGGGCCTGAACCAACAAGGTATCATCCGCCACAACCGGATCGGCATACAAGCCGCTGCTGTCCACTTTGGTCTGAGCAACAAAACGGCCATCGCCCAGATCCATCCAGTGCAGGTAGCCTTCGGCATCACCTACTACCAGATAACCTTCATACACCACCGGCGCTGTTACGCCACGGTGTTGCAGCGCGTTTTGGCTCCACAGCTCAGTACCACCGCGAATATCCACGGCCGCGACCCGACCGGTACTATCGACCAGATACAGAGTGTTGCCATCAATGACAAAGTCATTGACTGAGCCGAACGAACGACGCCACAAAGGCTGACCGGAGCGCAGATCCAGTGCTGACAGCTCACCGTTATACGCCAGTGCATATACCACATTATTCACCACAATCGGCGTGGCATCCACATCCGACAGACGATCAATCTCAGTGGCACCACCTGGCTTGGCAATACGTTGCTGCCAGATCAACTGACCTTGATCCATCATGATCGCGGTTACACGGCCACTGTCGCCGCCCACCAGCACTGCGCCATAGGCAGTCACCGGGCTAGATTCGCCGCGGATCGATAAGGTTGGGGTATCCAGATTGGCGGTCCAGCGGATCTGACCGTTATCGGCATTCAAGGCCTGTAGCATACCATTTGTGGTATGCACCAGCACTATATTGTCTTCTACCGCAGGGCGAGACAGCACTTCGCCACCCACGCGAGTCGTCCATTTAACACTACCGTCGTCGGCATTGAGGGCATACAGTTCAGCTTTTTCGCTGCCAATATACACAGTACCATCGGCGGCGGTCACACCACCGGCCAACATCGGTGAGGGGCTACTGGAGAAGAAACCCGATTTTTCCGCTACGCTGGTTTTCCACAGCACATTGCCTTTTTCCGCATCCAGCGCTGCGACTTCACCGTTACGGGATGCCGCATACACTTTGCCATCCAGATAGGCGGGACGCAGACGGGAGAAGAAATCCCCAACGCCGTTACCGACTGAGGTATCCCACAATTTTTCTACTTTAAACTGGTTTTCCACTACTGGCAGTGGTGACATCTTCACCACATCTTCTTCGCCGCTAAATAAAGAGCAGCCGCTCAGTAATGTTGCTGCCAGCAAGCTTGTTGCCAGCAGATGATGGCGCTTTGCCATGCCAACCTCTCTTCAATCGTATGGCCCACACTAAGTTTTCAGCGTACCGTTACCGGTACGCATGCTGATCACTGATCTTCAGATCATGAAGATGCAGATCAACTTAGTTGGATAAATCGTTCAGCTTCATCTGCAACATACCTTGCAGAGTCGGGTTTGCACCGTCAGTCATGGCTTGGGTATAAGCCGTTTTTGCGCCAGCCAGATCGTTTTTGCTCAGCAGGATATCACCACGCAGAGCCAAAGCCTGTGGCTTCCACGCGGCGGAAGTCACTTTATCCAACGTCGCCAGTGCAGAATCAGACTGACCCAGTTGTTGCTGAACACGGGCCAGACGCAGGGTGATCACTGGGGTCAGGGTCGCATCTTGAGTGTTGGCTAATGCCCACTCCAGTTGCTTGGCCGCTGCCGCATAATCCCCCTGTTCAACCTGAGCTTTGCTCAGTTCCAGAGCGGTAAACACGCCATAGGAGGTATCTGGGTGGGCATCCATAAACGCTTGAGCCTGCTTATCCATTGCCTGAGCCGATTTGCTGTCAGCGGCTTTACTGCCATCAGCCACACCGTTCAGACCGGTTAATACTTGCTCGTATTGTGCCGACATTTCGGTATAGTTATTGTGCTGATGGGACTGCCAGTAACGCCAGCCATACAATCCACCTAACCCCAGTACCGCACCGATAATGACGGCACGGCCGTTGTCCTTCCACCATTGACGAAACGCGTCAAGTTGCTGATCTTCTGTGGTATAGATGTCCACCGATTCCATCCTCATTAATTAAAACAGTGTCGCCAATCGTGCCACCGCAGCATCCTGACTCAGGGTTTCCTGATCCGAGGTATGCAGGTTTTTCAGTACCACCTGACCGGTCGCAATTTCACTCTCGCCCAGCACCAGTGCATACTGTGCGCCCACTTTATCTGCACGTTTAAATTGCTTTTTAAAGTTGCCGCCACCGCAATGGGTCATGATGTTCAGCTCCGGCAGCAAATCACGCAGATTCTCGGCCAGACACATCGCAGCGGTCAGTGTACCTTCTCCGGCAGAAACCACATAAATATCAACCGGATTTTTAATCTCAATGCTCTGATTCACGGTTTGCACCAGCAGAACCAGACGCTCCAAGCCCATGGCAAAACCCACCGACGTGGTCGCATGACCACCGAGCTGCTCAACCAGACCATCGTAGCGACCACCGCCGCACACAGTGCCCTGTGAGCCTAAGCTTTCGGTCACCCATTCGAACACGGTACGGTTGTAGTAATCCAGACCGCGCACCAGACGGTTATTCAGGGTATACGCAATACCGGCGGCGTCCAGCAGCGCACACAGACCGTTGAAGTGATCGCGCGACTCTTCATCCAGATAATCGGCCAGTTTGGGTGCATCGTTCAGCAACGCCTGAATATCGGCGTTCTTGGTGTCCAGCACGCGCAGCGGGTTGGTGTACATACGGCGCTTGCAGTCTTCGTCCAGCACCTCAATGTGCTGCTCTAAGAACGCGATCAGAGCGGTACGGTAGTTGGCACGGGCGTCCAGTGAGCCAATCGAGTTCAGCTCCAGACGCACGTGATCGGCAATCCCTAGTTCACGCCACAGGCGGGCGGTCATCATGATCAGTTCAGCATCAATATCCGGGCCTTGCAGGCCAAACACTTCTACGCCGACCTGATGGAACTGGCGGTAACGCCCTTTTTGCGGACGCTCATGACGGAACATCGGGCCGATGTACCACAGGCGCTGTTCCTGATTGTACAGCAGGCCATGCTCAATACCGGCGCGAACACAGCTTGCTGTGCCTTCAGGTCGCAGGGTCAGGCTATCACCATTGCGATCTTCAAAGGTGTACATCTCTTTTTCTACCACGTCGGTCACTTCACCGATTGCGCGGCAGAACAGCGGAGTCATCTCCACCAGAGGCATGCGGATTTCACTGTAACCATAGCTCGCCACAACGCGCTTAATGGTACCTTCGATTTTTTGCCAGACCGGGGTTTCATTTGGCAGACAGTCATTCATCCCGCGGATGGCTTGAATTTGTTTGGCCACGTCACTTCTCTTTTGTAATTTGTCTGTATTCTTCGCAGAATCCGAAACTGCTCCGGCAGTCGCATCGGTGCCGACTGCCGGAGTATCCGTTCGGATTATAAATAGTTTGTTCGCGCAGATTCAATCAAGGCCGCCGCCACAGTTGTTACAGGCTGTCCTTGTGCGTATTTCAGTCAATCTGATGGATGCCGATCCGGTTGCGCTCATCTATCATCGCCGCTTTAGCGCGAATTTTGGCTTCCAGTTCATCGACCAGATTGTCGTTGTCAAAACGGGTCTTCTGACGCACGCCATCCTCGTAAAAACCGCTCTTATTGCTGCCGCCAGTCACACCTAAGTCTGATACCAGCGCTTCACCCGGCCCGTTCACTACACAACCGATAATGGAAACATCCATGGGGGTGATCAAGTCTTCCAAGCGTTGCTCCAACGCATTCACGGTGCTGATCACATCAAATTCCTGACGCGAGCAGGTCGGACAAGCAATGAAGTTGATCCCCCGCGAACGGATCCGCAGCGCTTTGAGGATATCAAAGCCCACTTTGATCTCTTCGACTGGATCGGCAGCTAAAGACACACGCAAGGTGTCACCGATACCTTCGGCCAACAACATGCCCAGACCGATCGCCGATTTTACCGAGCCACTACGCGCACCACCGGCTTCGGTGATCCCCAGATGCAAAGGCTGTTCGATTTGTTGCGCCAGCAGACGATAGGCTTGTACCGCTAAGAACACGTCAGAGGCTTTTACACTGACTTTAAAATCAGGGAAGTTCAGGCGATCAAGAATTTCAACATGACGCAGGGCCGATTCCACCAACGCGTGTGGCGTCGGCTCACCGTATTTTTCCTGAATATCTTTTTCCAACGAGCCGGCGTTTACGCCGATCCGGATCGGGATATTGTGATCACGAGCGCAATCGACCACCGCACGAATACGATCTTCACGGCCAATATTGCCCGGATTAATGCGTAAACAGTCCACTCCGTACTCCGCCACTTTCAGCGCAATACGGTAGTCAAAGTGGATGTCCGCCACCAAAGGCACCGTTACCTGTTGTTTAATCAGCTTAAAGGCTTCGGCCGCATCCATGGTCGGTACCGATACACGTACGATGTCCGCCCCCACTCGCTCCAGAGCGCGGATCTGCGCCACCGTCGCATCCACATCGGTGGTGCGGGTGTTGGTCATCGACTGCACGGAGATCGGCGCATTGCCGCCGACCGGTACATTGCCCACGAAAATCTGGCGTGATTTACGCCGTTGAATTGGCGATTCCTTATGCATAACCTACTATCACTCTTTCAGGGGCAGCGTAAAGCGGGCCACTCGGCCGCTGGAGGCATAGCTGCTCAGATCAACCGGTTTACCTTCGAAACTTAAGCTGACGACACTCGGCGCCCCAATGGTCAAACGGTAAGGAGGCGTACCGGATAAGGCCAGTTTTGCCCCCTGCTTTTGCAACCCGCTGGTCAGTTTCTTGCCGGTTGCATCTTTAATTTCCAACCAGCAATCGCCAGTAAATTCCAGATTCAACGCGCCCGCTGTCGCAACTTCAGCCGCGGCTTCTTCTGCTGGCGTCGTTACCGGTGCCACCGGATTGCCATCCGTGTTCAGCGCCACCGGCTGGCCATTAATTTCCGCTACCGGTGTTGCCGGTTGCGCGGCAGTCGGCGCCAGTGGTGCCGTCACGCCCTGTGCATTGGCAACGCCGATGGCAGGCGCACTGGCCTGTTCGGTTGAGGTCGTGGCGGTCGCAGTATTGGCACCCACCACGCCAGCGGCAGTGGTTTCTTCCGGCACCGGTACAGCCGGCGTCTCCGTGATGCTTTGTGATTGCTCAGCCGGTGGCAAGGTGCTGGTCATTTTTTCCAGTTCGGCCTGCTGGGCTTGATGGTTTTGCCACCACCACAGTCCGGTCAAACTGATCACCACAAACAGCAACACCCACGTAAACAGCATCAGCCGATTATCATGGCTGCGGCGCTCTTTTTTACTGGAAAAGCTTTGCATGTTGAGTTGCGGTGTCGGCTCCGCCGGCAGCACAGCGTTGATCGCGGCCACCATCTCCTGCTCCGGCAAATTCACTAGCCGAGCATAAGAGCGGACATAGCCACGAATAAAAGTCGGTGCCAGCTCAGAGGCCAGCGTATCCTCCTCCAACGCCCGCACGACAGAATTTTTTAAACACAAACGTTCGGCAACCTGAGCCTGTGAGTAGCCAAGTTGTTCACGTGCCTGACGCAGACGCTGTCCTGGCGTCATCGGACTTTCTGTATGTTGGGCTTCAGTATTCATTGGCTAAAAACTGCTGATAGCGTTGAGATTGAGGATATTCGCGCGCCAGCTGCTGACCAAACTTGTTCAGCGCACTGTACTGATTGTTGATTTTCGCCAAACGGATATGCATCCACAGGCTGTCAGCACTGGGTGGTAACACGCGATCATAAGTGGCAAGCATAAATTGAGCCTGCGCACGATTACCTGATTTTAGTTCATTGTCAGCCAGTAACATGAGACGAGATCCCTTTGCCGGTTCATGTTTAAGCGCCCGGATCAGGTAGCCCTCTGCCTCTTTGGATTTACCGGCCCGCATGGCACACAGCCCCATGTTCTCTAGGCTGTCTGCTGTCCGATAATAGTCTGGAATATTCAAGGCTGCCTTGAATTGTGTCTCAGCTTGAGCATATTTGCCCTGCGAGCACAAAAACGCGCCATAGTTATTCAGAATATCACCGTTTTGCGGCGCTAAACGCATGGCCTTGGTGTAATCGGTTTCGGCTTTGTTAGTTTCACCGACCCGCTGGTGATAATACGCCATCGCCATGTGAACGCGATAATCATCGGGCGCAAACGCCTGCGCCCGTTCAAGATTTTGGCGTGCCAGTACCATTTCACCCTGTTGCAGATAACCTAACCCCAAATTAATGCGCGCTTGCGCGGCATCTTCGGAATTAATGGCGGCCCGTTCAGGAACACTACTGACACATCCCGACAGCAACACAGAAATGAACGCTGCTTGTAATACTGGTTTTAGCCTCATGCTTTCCTATCGCTACCTTGCTGTTATAACAAACAGAAATAAATCTCTGACAATCAGACCGTTTTAACGCTAATAGGTTCCCCGAGAGCCTGTTTCTTCAACACCCGCTTGGTACGGTCGACTACTTCACCGGCCAACTGACCGCAGGCGGCATCGATATCATCCCCACGGGTTTTACGCACAATTACGGTAATCCCGTACTCCATCAGCGTCTTGGAGAAACGGTCAATCCGGCTATTGGAGCTACGGCCGTATGGCGCGCCCGGGAACGGGTTCCATGGGATCAGGTTAACTTTACACGGGGTATCTTTCAGGCACTCGGCCAATTGATGCGCATGTTCAGTGCCGTCATTGATATGATCCAGCATCACATACTCTACCGTGACACGCCCCTGATTGGCATTGGATTTCTCCAAATAACGACGCACAGAAGCCAAGAATGACTCGATATTATACTTGCGGTTAATCGGTACAATTTCGTCACGGATAGCATCGGTCGGCGCATGCAAGGAGATCGCCAGCGCCACATCAATCATGTCGCCGAGCTTATCCAGTGCCGGAACCACCCCGGATGTAGACAGGGTAACACGGCGTTTCGACAGGCCAAATCCGAAATCATCTAACATGATCTCCATCGCAGGAATCACGTTACTGACGTTCAGCAACGGCTCGCCCATCCCCATCATCACCACGTTGGTGATCGGCCGCTGACCGCTATTGGTCGCCACCGGGCCGATAGTTTTCGCTGCCCGCCAAACCTGCCCGATAATCTCGGAAACACGCAAGTTGCGGTTAAAGCCCTGCTGCGCCGTAGAGCAGAACGTACACTCCAGCGCACAACCGACCTGAGAAGAGACACACAAGGTCGCGCGGTCATCTTCTGGGATATACACGGTTTCTACCCGCTGATCGCCCACCGCCAGTGCCCATTTAATCGTACCGTCACTGGAGCGCTGCTCTGCAACAATCTCCGGCGCCCGGATTTCGGCGACTTCCTTGAGTTTACCGCGCAACACCTTGTTGATATTGGTCATGGCGTCGAAATCATCGCAGCCAAAGTGGTAAATCCATTTCATGACCTGATCCGCGCGGAACGGCTTTTCGCCCAACTCGGCAAAAAAAGCGCGCATCGCTTCACGGTTCAGATCA
>JBOFCH010000233.1:0-7266 GCA_051645985.1 Plesiomonas sp.
CAAATTGCCATGATTGCGGGCTTTTTTACCGCTTATCCGATGAACTGGTGGCTGGTGAAAAAAGGCATTAAGCATGCGATGTGATGTGTTCACTGAGCGATAAAAAAACAGGTCAGCGATGCTGACCTGTTGGGTATCAGAGAACGATGAGCTATTGGCAGTACGTCTTGGTTTACGTTTTAGAGGTTTACAACGCTAGCCCCCATAGCCTTAGCGCCTTTAGCGCATCGTCACAAACTCTTCCGCCGCCGTTGGGTGGATCGCCACGGTATTGTCGAAATCGCGCTTAGTCGCGCCCATCTTCATGGCAACGGCAAAGCCTTGCAGGATCTCATCCATACCAAAGCCGATACCGTGAATGCCGACGATTTTCTGTTCAGCGCCCACACACACCAGTTTCATGCGGCACGGCTGACGGTGCTGGGTGACCGCGGTGTACATCGCGGTAAAGGACGAGGTGTAGACCTTCACATTGGCTTCACCGTATTGCTCGATTGCCTGTGGCTCGGTTAAACCGACAGTGCCGATCGGCGGGTGACTGAATACCACGGTTGGCACATTGTCATAGTTGAGGTGCTCGGTCGGCTTATTGTTGAACAGCCGCTCGGACAGACGACGACCCGCCGCCACCGCTACCGGCGTCAGCTCAATGCGACCGGTATTATCGCCGACGGCATAAATGCCCGGCACATTGGTATTTTGGTACATATCGACCCGGATATAACCGCGATCATCTAACTCCACGCCGCTGGCATCCAGATTCAGGCGATCGGTGGCCGGTTTACGCCCAATAGCCCAAATCAGGCAATCGATGTGCAGGCTGCGGCCATCTTCCAGATGCAGCATCAGGCTGCCATCAGCTTGTTTTTCCACGCGCTGTGGCACCGCTTGGGTGTGTAGCTGCGGGCCTTCGGTTTTAATCACTTCCAGCAGGGTATCGACCAGCATAGGATCGAAGCTGCGCAGCGGGGCGTGCTTACGTACTAGCAAGTGGGTTTCAGCGCCCAGCGCATGCATGACGCCCGCAATCTCTACCGCAATGTAACCTGCGCCCACGACTGCCACACGCTTTGGCAGCTCGCGCAGGGCAAAGAAACCGTCAGAGTCGATACCGTATTCCGCCCCTGGAATTGCTGGACGGGTTGGGTAGCCACCGGTGGCAATCAAGATATGATCGGCGGTGATCTGCTCACCATTAACTTCCACGGTATGGGCATCGATAAAGCGGGCAAAGCCTTGGATCACGTCCACCTTGTTATTGCCGAGTACGCGTTCGTAGGATTGGTGAATGCGGTCGATATAGGCTTCACGGCTGGCGATCAGCTGCTGGAAATCAAACTTTTTCACATCCACATCAAAGCCATAGTCAGCCGCGTAACGGTGCATGGCTTCGGCGACTTGCGCGCCATGCCACATGACTTTTTTCGGCACACAACCGACGTTCACGCAAGTACCACCGAGGGCTTTGGCCTCAATCAGGGCACATTTTTTACCGTACATTGCCGCTCGGTTGACCGAGGCGATCCCGCCGCTGCCGCCACCGATAGCCAGATAGTCATAATGTTTGGTCATTGTTTGCCGTCCATTGTCAGGAGCCATGCTCTAATGGATTGATTCTAGCGATAGAGGGCAGGCAACGGCAAATTTATGCGCGGGATTTTGCAACCAGTCCTTCAGTTCGTGGACTTGCATCGGGCGGGCAAACAAGAATCCTTGCAGCGTTTGTACCCCTTTTTGGCGCAGGTACATCGCTTGCCGTCCGCTTTCAACGCCTTCGGCGATCAGCGCAATATCGAGGCGTTGGGCGAGGGCAATAATACTGTCCAGCACCACCGTATCCATGCCCGGGGTATCGATACTGGCAGTAAAGCGCCGATCAATTTTCAGATAATGTGGGCGGATTTGATTCAGGTAGCCCAGTGTACAGTGGCCCGTCCCAAAGTCATCCAGTGCTAGCACCACATCTGGGAGCGTTTGCAACGCGTGAAGTAGCTGGCTTTGACACGAGTTAAAGTTCAGTGGGCTGCGCTCGGTGATCTCCAGAACCAAACGCACCTGTGCCGGTAGTGCGGCTCGCAGCTTGCGGGTATTGGTGAGCAAGGCTGGATCGTTGAAGTGATCCGGTGAGATGTTGACTGAGAGCCGAAACGGATTGGGTAGCAAGGCCGCCGGGAGCTGGCGAATATCTTCGGCGATCAGCGTCATGAGATGGTGTGTCAGATGTGGCATCAGCTGGTGTTGCTCTAGCTGCGCGATAAAAGCATCCGGCGATTGCAGCGTGTTGTCCGGTTGCCAGCGCAGCAGCGCTTCGACGCCAATACAACGACCACTTTCCCCGTCGATCAGCGGCTGGTAGTGCATTTTTAACCGGCGTTGTCGGATCAGGCTGCGCAGGTCGTGCCCGAAGTGATGACGATCGCTGTACAAATGAAACACCAACATCGCGATACACAAGCCAAGTAGCAGGGCCACGATCACCGGCATCCCCATCAGCATGGGCAGTAATTGCTGCTTGTTTGGCCCATACAGATTGAGCGTGACTTGATGCGCTGTATCTTGCCAGCGCATCAGCGGTTGGGTGTCGGGAGCCGCTTCGGCTGGCTCCGCGCCCAACGTCAGTTTAGTCGGATAGTTAAAATCCATCGTCAGGCCCGTAACAAATGGGCGTTGTGGACGCATCAGAATATGAGTCAGGGAGTAAAGATCTTGTACGTACAGCAGCCCTTGTTGAGGCTGTGTCGGTTGTGGTCGCCAATAAGCCAACATGGGACTGTTATTGAGTGGATCGTAAATTAGAATGGGGATCGATGGCCGTTGCATCAATTGCGCGAGCAATGGCCCGAGCATTTGGGCTTCTTCTGGTGCCGTGGAAGAGCAGTAGATTTGTCCCTGCTGTACTAACAGGTAACTGCGCGCACTGTGATCGCGAGCGGCGGCTTTTTGTAACTGTAGCTGCGCCGTGGCACACGGTTGGTCACTGAGCGTCAGTAGGTGCTCTTGCCAGCTGTGGGTTTGTGGGAGGAGAGACTGAAAATAATCTTGTAACTGCTGGACCGCTTTTTGTTGTTGTTGCTCGGCCTGTAATTGCAGTTGTTGAAAGCTGCTGTAAAGAGAGAGCAGAGTACACAATAGACCGGCAATGAGCGCAATGCTGCCACGGTGTAACAGATAACGCTGGCGTGAAAGAGAGCTGAGACTCATGGCACTATGCCTGTTCCGATCTAAAAAAGAGGGCAAAAAATCGATTCCTGCTCACTATATCTGATTGCGGTTGCAATACATGATCTCGCCTGGGCTGCGGGGGTAAATTTGCGTGCTGTCTCAAAAAAAATGTATCGGTGGACAAAAAAACGCCGCCCTTGATGGACGGCGCTGTGAACCGGAGTGCTTACTTACTGGCGCGCACGAATATGCCGTGCGATCACTCAGGAACCACCCAAGTCACACTGTGGTGACCGGTGCCTTCCGGTACCATCACGTCGGTCAGCCACGGTAGCAACGCCTGCATTTGGCCTTCTAACTTCCACGGCGGATTGATCACAATCATCCCCGAGGCGGTCATACCGCGCTGATCGGAGTCAGGGCGTACGCCCAGCTCGATTTGCAGGATGCGGCGAATACCGGTAGCTTCCAGATCGCGCAACATCCGCTTGATAGTCTGGCGCAGCACCACCGGATACCAGATAGCATAGGTGCCAGTCGCAAAACGCTTGTAACCTTCACTGATGGCCGTTACCACCTGTTGGTAGTCATCTTTTAGCTCATACGGCGGGTCAATTAAGATCAAACCGCGGCGCTCTTTTGGCGGCAGTTGGGCTTTGAGCTGTTGGTAGCCATCGGCACGTTTAGTGGTCGCGCGAGGATCCTCTCGGAATTCATGGCGCAACAGCGGGAAATCGGTCGGGTGCAGCTCGGTCAGCAACAAGCGATCCTGATCGCGCAGCAGATGCTGGGCAATCAGTGGCGAACCCGGATAGTGATACAGCTGTGGGCCGCGGTTAACGGCTTTGACTGCGGCCAGATAGGGCAGCAACAGCTCTGGAATATCATCGCGCTGCCAGATCCGCCCGATGCCCTCGAGATACTCACCGGTCTTCTCGGCATGATCGCTTTTCAGGTAATAGCGGCCGGCTCCGGAATGGGTATCCAGATACACGAACGGTTTCTCTTTTTGCTTCAGGGCGTCGATGATCAGCGCCTGTACGGTGTGCTTTAAAACGTCGGCGTGGTTGCCGGCATGAAAACTGTGTCGATAGCTGAGCATGGTGACCTCTCTCTTGGGTCGCATATTATGCCTGAGTGAGCATTGAATTTCGCCTGCCGGATCGCCATCTTAATAGAGATAATACATTTTAAGGATAACTGACCATGAGCAACCTGCCGTCCTCTAACCCACTGCTAAGCTTCACCGGATTACCACCGTTCTCGCAAATTGAGCCGCAGCATGTGCTGCCTGCCGTTGAGCAGGCGATTGCTGATTGTCGCGCCGAGGTGGAGCGGGTACTGGCGCAGGACACCCCGTACACATGGGCCAACTTGTGTGAGCCGTTAGCCGAAGTCAATGATCGCTTGAGCCGTTTGTGGTCACCGGTCGGCCACTTAAATGCCGTGAAAAACTCGCCGGAATTACGTGAAGCCTATCAGCAGTGTTTGCCGCTGTTATCCGAATACGGTACTTGGATGGGCCAGCATGCCGGTCTGTATCAAGCCTACCAAGCCCTGCATGACAGCGAAGAGTTCAGCCGACTGACTCCCGCGCAGCGTAAAGCAATCGAAAACAGCTTACGCGATTTTAAACTGTCCGGCATCGGTCTGCCGCCTGAGCAGCAACAGCGTTATGGCGAGATCATGACCCGGCTGTCTGAGCTGTCTAACCAGTTTAGCAACAATGTGCTGGATGCGACCATGGGCTGGAGCAAGCTGGTCACCGATGTTAACGAACTCAAAGGGATGCCCGATAGCGCCCTGCAAGCCGCCGCGGCGGCGGCACAAGCCAAAGGGCAAGAGGGCTATCTGCTGACCTTGGATATCCCAAGTTATCTGCCGGTGCTGACGTATTGTGACAATCAGGCCCTGCGCCAAGAGCTGTATCAGGCTTATGCCACGCGCGCCTCTGATCAGGGGCCAAATGCGGGGAAATGGGATAACTCACCACTGATTGCCGAAATTCTGGCGTTGCGCTATGAGTTGGCGCAGCTGCTGGGCTTTGCCACCTATGCCGATAAATCACTGGCCACCAAAATGGCGGAAAACCCGCAGCAAGTGCTGGAGTTTTTGAACAATCTGGCAGGCCGCGCCCGTTCACAAGGGGAAAAAGAGCTGGCCGAGCTGCGCGCGTTTGCCCGTGAACAGTGCGGTGTCGACACGCTGGAAGTGTGGGATATTGCCTATTACAGCGAAAAACAAAAACAGCACCTGTTTGCTATCAGTGACGAAGCGCTGCGTCCGTACTTCCCAGAAGATAAGGTGATCAGCGGTCTGTTCGAAGTGCTGCGTCGGGTGTTTGGTATTGAAGCGCGCGAGCTGCCAGCAGGCAGTGTCGATGTGTGGGATCCGAGTGTGCGCTTCTTCGAGCTGATTGACTCTCAGGGCGAGCTACGTGGCAGCTTCTATCTCGACTTGTACGCCCGTGAGCACAAACGCGGCGGTGCGTGGATGGACGATTGTATCGGCCGTAACCGCCGTCTGGACGGCAGCCTACAAAAACCGGTCGCCTACCTCACCTGTAACTTCAACAAACCGGTGGGCGATAAACCGGCGCTGTTTACCCACGATGAAGTGACCACCTTGTTCCACGAATTTGGCCACGGTATTCATCACATGCTGACCGAAGTCGATACCGGCGCAGTATCGGGCATTAACGGCGTACCGTGGGATGCGGTGGAGCTGCCAAGCCAGTTTATGGAAAACTGGTGCTGGGAAGCCGAGGCTCTGGCCTTCATCTCTGGTCATTACGAAAGCGGTGAGCCACTGCCACAAGAAATGCTGTCCCAACTGCTGGCAGCGAAAAACTACCAAGCGGCGATGTTCGTGCTGCGCCAACTGGAGTTTGGTCTGTTCGATTTTCGTTTGCACCATGAATACGATCCGGCGGTGGGCGCGCAGGTACTGGAGATGCTGCGGGATGTGAAAGCCAAGGTGGCAGTGCTGCAAGCGCCAGACTGGCAGCGGATGCCACACAGTTTCAGCCACATCTTCGCCGGCGGGTACGCCGCCGGTTATTACAGCTACCTGTGGGCCGAAGTGCTGTCGGCGGACGCGTTTGCCCGTTTTGAGGAAGAGGGCATTTTCAATCCGCAAACCGGACAAGACTTCCTGCACTGCATTTTGGAGCGTGGCGGTGCCGAAGAGCCGATGGCTCTCTTTAAGCGTTTTCGTGGCCGTGCGCCACAACTGGATGCACTGCTGCATCACAAAGGGATCGCCGGATAAATCCAGCGCTTGCTGGCGGCCGTCATCTGACGTTGCGCCCTCTGAAGATGAGTGGTGAGATGTAGTATCATAGGGTGCAGAATTGCACCCTTTTTTCTTATCGGCGCACCGGTTGGCGCGCCGTCTCTTTGCGGGAGTTATGCTTTGTATCCGATCCACCTGTCCACCGACGTTGCGGCGCGCGCTCCGGCGCTGGCCGTCTTAGCCGAGCGCTGGCAGCTACAGCATGATGAAGACGCGCTGTTTGCCTTGGTACTCACCGCCGAGCGTTTGGAGCTGCGCAAACGCGATGAGCCAAAGCTCGGGGCTATCTGCGTTGACTTTACGGGGGGCACCATGGCGCACCGTCGTCGCTTTGGCGGGGGCCGCGGTGAAGCGGTGGCCAAAGCGGTGGGTGTCAAAAAAGGTTACTTGCCGGATGTGGTGGATGCAACCGCAGGTCTGGGCCGTGATGCCTTTGTTCTGGCCAGCATCGGTTGTCGGGTGCGCTTGCTGGAGCGTCATCCGGTGGTCGCCGCCTTACTGGATGATGGTTTGCAACGGGCGTATGCCGATCCGGACATTGGCGGCTGGATGCGTGAGCGGATGCAACTGCTGCATGCCTCCGGTATCGAGGTGTTGGCGACCTTAGCGCCGGCACCTGACGTGGTCTATCTTGACCCTATGTATCCGCACAAAACCAAATCGGCCTTGGTGAAAAAAGAGATGCGGGTGTTTCAATCCTTGGTGGGCGCGGATTTAGACGCCGATGGTTTGCTGGCCCCGGCGCGCGCGGTGGCGCGTAAGCGGGTGGTGGTCAAGCGACCGGATTATGCCGAGCCATTAGCCAATCAG
>JBOFCH010000234.1:0-2221 GCA_051645985.1 Plesiomonas sp.
ATAGCCGATCCCAAAGACCAACAGTGCACCCCCCATCACAAAAGCCAGTGTCGGATCCCACGGGCCAGCCAGATCTAAAAAGCCTTGTACCCGGGTTGGATCATTCATCCCGGAAACGGTCAGGCCGCTGCCAAATAACAGACCACATAACAGGCTGAATACATAACGCATGATAGCTCCTTACATCCGGCCGGATCACCCGCCAAACACATGCTTTAACAGATAGACAGTGATAAAACCGGTCAGCATAAAGGTACTGGTGGCGATAATGGAGCGTACTGACAGACGCCCTATACCGCAGATCCCGTGCCCGCTGGTACAGCCATTGCCCAAGCGAGCGCCAAATCCAACCAGAAAACCGGCGATCACCAGCAGTGGCAGTGAGGCACTCAAGGTTGCACCTAGCGTGATCCCCATCAGTTTGGCGGTATATCCCCCTCCGGCGACCATCCCAACAACGAACAAGGCTCGCCATAGCCAGTTTTTGTCCGGGTGCAAAACGCCGTTCACGATCCCGCTGATCCCCGCGATCCGTCCAGCCCCTTTGAGCAGCAGCAGGGCCGACAGACCGATCATAGCGCCGCCAGCCAACCCGAGCAGGGCGCTGCCAAACGAAAAGCTTTCTGAAAGCATGCTTATATCCTTGTTTGGTATCCTTTTTGAGGATCATTGTTGCGGCTGTCTGAGGCGATAGCCGCTGAGATCCGATGACTTCACGTGGTTTAGCACAATATCCCCACTTATTTGTGCTGATATTGTGCTGACTCATCGTATTTAGACGCGACGTGTCGCGGCTGCAAACTGAATGTAACCACCGCTTAAGTTACGGCAGCGAAAGCCGTGATGTTGCAAGATCCGACAAGCAACCGTGCCGCGTAGGCCACTTTGGCAGATCACAAGGATCTCTTTGTCTTGTGGCAGCTCATGCAGGCGCTGGCGCAGATCATCGACCGGGATATTCAGCGCACCGTCGATCGCGCCAATATTGGTCAGCTCGGCTGGGTTGCGAACATCGAGCAAGATTTGATCCGCGCGTGGATGCAGAATATCGGCAGGATGACACACCGGAACATCCCCTTTGAGCTGGTTGGTGGCGACAAAGGCCGCTTGATTGATGGCGTCTTTGGCTGAGCCAAAGGGGGGCGCGTAGGTCAGCTCCAGATGTTGTAAACCGTCGACGGTCATGCCCGCCCGTAAGGCGACGGCCAGAACATCGATACGCTTGTCGATGCCATCTCGTCCAACCGCTTGCGCGCCCAGCAGGCGTCCGCTTGGGACTTCATAAATCAGCTTGAGACTGACGGGATGAGCGCCGGGATAATAGCCAGCGTGGCTACCGGTATGCACATGTACCGCTTCGATATTAAAGCCGTTGTTGCGAGCGAGTCGTTCACTCAAACCGGTACTGGCTGCCGCCAGCGTAAACACTTTACAGATTGCCGTACCTTGAGTGCCACGATATTGCTCCGATTGACCGAGCATATTGTCAGCGGCCATTCGGCCTTGGCGGTTAGCAGGGCCAGCGAGGGGGATCAAACCCGCCTGACCGGTGACCAGATGACGGGTTTCTATGGCATCCCCTACCGCATAAATATCGGGATCGGAGGTTTGCAGGGTATCGTTAACCTGAATGCCGCCGCGCGCGCCTAGCTCTAGTCCGGCTTGCCGTGCCAGTTGGGTATCAGGGGAAACGCCGATTGCGGCGATCACCAGTCCTGTTTCGAGATGGCTGCCGTCTGACAGTTGCAGTAACAAGCCGTCGTTTTGTTCTTCAACGGCACTGAGGCCGGTACGTAAACGTAAATCAATGCCGTGGGCTACCAGCTCTTGGTGCAGGAAACCGGCCATATCGTCATCGAGGCTGGTCATCACCTGGGGTGCCAGCTCTAGCAATGTCACCGGGGTCTGACGTTCACGCAGCGCTTCAGCCACTTCCAGCCCGATAAATCCGCCCCCGACCACGGTCACGTGCTGGCGCGACAGGGCAGACAAGGCCGCGATGATGTTATCCATATCCGGCACATTGCGCAGGGTCAGTACTTTCGGATGATCAAAACCGGGGATCGGTGGGCGGATTGGTGACGCACCCGGACTGAGCAGCAGTTTGTCATAGCTCTCTTGATAGGTTTCGCCGGTTTGCAGATTACGCACGGTTAATTGCTTCGTGACGCGATCAATACTGACCACTTCGTGACGTACTCGCACTTCCACATTGAAGCGA
>JBOFCH010000235.1:0-1890 GCA_051645985.1 Plesiomonas sp.
CTGCGCTTTTTCCAGTGCCACCCGCGCGGCTCGCAGCAAGGTGTTGTTAGCACCGGCCGAGCCAAGTTGCGCATTGGCCTGTGCCAGCTTACTTTGCGCCGCTTGCAAATCAGAGCGCGCCACATTCACATCGCGCTGCGACTGATCATAGGTGCTCTGAGATAAAGTTTTCTGTTGCCACAATCGCTGCACCCGCGACATCTCTTTTTGGGTGTAATCATAGCGGATCTGAGCGGCGGTTACGTTAGCTTGCGCGCTCTTGATAGCTTCTTCCAATTGGCTGACTTGCTGCTGAGCACTGGCCAGATCAACCGTGGCCTTATCCACCGCCAGCTGATACGGACGGGGATCGATACGCAGTAACAATTGCCCTTTTTTCACAGGCTGGTTATCACTGACCACCACTTCAACGATGGCACCGCTGACTTCTGGGGCCAGCGCAATGATATTCGCCCGCACCACCGCATGCCGAGTTTGTGGAGAGCGTTGGTGATACTTGAACGCGCCGACAATGACCAGCAAGGCGGCGAACATAACACCGAGGGATAGCAGCGCCTTACGGCGACGAGGATCGACTGACATACTCTTCTTTAATCTTATTGTTAATTACACTTTTAGTGATATATCAGGCTCAACAGCGCTAATACACCACAACCGCTAACCCACACCACTAAGCGTGGATGCCATAACTTAGCCAGCCAGCCGCGCCGAGCGGCAAGCCGCAACACCAGCGAAACGACAATAAACGCCAGTAATCCCAGCACCACCAGACGCGGGATGTAGACATCAAACAACACTACATCTTGCGACAAAAACGTACTCATGCTTGCTCATTGACTCCGCTTAACTCTCGTTCAATGCCGAGTTGAACCCGCCGTAACTGTGCGACAATTGCACTAAATTGCGTGGTTTCAAAATCCGTTAACCCGCGCTCAACCCGTTGCAGGTATAACGGCAACTCTCGGCGCATAAAACCGGCACCGGCCGACGTCAGCTGTACATACACCGAGCGCCGATCATCAGGATTACTCCGACGCGCCACCATGCCTTGCTGTTCTAGAATATCGAGCTGTTTACTGACAGACGCCCGCGCCACCCCCAGTGCTTCAGCCAGATCACTGGGCAACAAAGCCTGCTCCGGACTGATAAACAACATCCGCAAAATATAAAAACGCCCAGCCTGCAACCCGGACAGCTCCGCTATCTGCAAGAGACCACTGCGTAACTTGTCGATTTCTTCAAAAAAATCGATGGAAAGCCGGATACGCTCCAGATCCAGTTCCGGTAAGTGCTGCTCGCAATAGGCAAGGGTCTGCCGGTGTTGGGTAGACATACTGTAATCTCCGAAATTCTACTCTTGAAATCATTTGAAGTTGATCACAATTATAATTAGCTAGCTAACTAATTACCAGTACCAAATCTATACCGTTCTAAAACAAGATGCAAAGCAGCAGGAACTCATCAGGCATGATAAGATGTTATTCATTAACACTTTCTCAATGACGACACTGACACCTATGCGCATTCCTCGTATTTATCACCCTGAACCTCTGACTGTCGGCCAGCAGGTTACCCTGAGTGACGATGCGGCCAACCACGTGGGCCGGGTATTACGCATGACCGCAGACGATGAGCTGGATCTGTTTGATGGCAGCAACCAGATTTTCCGCGCCACAATCACCGAAAGCAGCAAGCGTCAGGTGACGACGACCGTCACCCAAGCCTGCGAAGACAACCGCGAATCACCGTTGCATATCCATCTGGGGCAGGTGATCTCACGTGGTGACAAGATGGAATTCACCATACAAAAATCGGTCGAGCTGGGCGTCAGCGAAATTACTCCGCTGCTCTCCGAGCGTTGCGGTGTCCGTCTGGATCCCGAGCGGATGG
>JBOFCH010000236.1:0-8238 GCA_051645985.1 Plesiomonas sp.
TTCTCATGCAGATAACGCATCAGCTGCGATTAAGCGCGACGCCATGTTGTCCCTTGCGGACCATCTTCCAGCACAATGCCCATCTCGGTCAGACGGTTACGTGCCGCATCTGCCGCAGGCCAATCTTTAGCCGCCCGTGCATCGTTACGCGCTTTGATCAGCGCTTCGATCTCTGCCGTTTCACCATCAGCGGCTTTAGCACCGCCTTGCAAGAAAGCCTCTGGTTCTTGTTGCAACAGGCCTAACACACCACCCAACTGACGCAGTGCCGCGCCCAGTGCATTTGCGGCGGCCAGATCATCGGCTTTCAGACGGTTCACTTCACGCGCCATATCAAACAGCACCGAGTACGCTTCTGGCGTATTGAAATCGTCATCCATCGCGGTACGGAAACGCGCTTCAAACGCTTCGCCACCAGCAGGTGCAACGTTTAAATCCAGACCACGCAGCGCCGTGTACAAACGCTCCAGCGCCGTGCGCGCCTGCTTCAAGTTCTCTTCGCTGTAGTTCAACTGGCTGCGATAATGGCCAGACATCAGGAAATAACGCACACTTTCCGCATCATAGTGCACCAGCACATCACGGATAGTGAAGAAGTTACCCAGAGACTTGGACATCTTCTCGCGATCCACCATCACCATGCCAGAGTGCATCCAGTAGTTCACATACGGCGTGTCATGGGCACAGCAAGATTGCGCAATTTCGTTTTCGTGATGCGGGAACATCAGATCGGAGCCGCCACCGTGAATATCGAAGTGCTCACCCAGCTGCTTGCTGTTCATCGCTGAACACTCAATATGCCAACCCGGACGACCTGCGCCCCATGGCGACGTCCAGCTCGGCTCACCCGGCTTGGACATCTTCCACAACACGAAATCCACCGGATTACGTTTAGCTTCATCCACATCCACACGCGCACCGGCTTGCAGCTGCTCCAGATCTTGGCGTGACAATTTGCCGTAATCTTTGAAGGTATCGACCGAGAACATCACATCGCCATTGCTCGCCACATAGGCATGACCACGATCCAGCAAACGTTGCACCATCTCGATGATTTCGGCGATGTGCTTAGTCGCACGTGGCTCGATGTCAGGACGCTGCATGTTCAGTGCATCAAAGTCAGCGTGCATATCAGCAATCAGGCGCTCAGTCAGCTGATCACAGGTTTCACCGTTTTCCGCCGCTCGCTTGATGATCTTGTCGTCCACATCGGTGATGTTACGCACGAAGGTCAGATCGTAGCCCAAATACCGCAGATAGCGTGCAACCACATCGAACGCCACAAAGGTGCGGCCATGGCCGATATGACAGAGATCATAAATGGTCACCCCACACACATACATGCCAACCTTTCCTGCGTGGATCGGCTTAAATTCTTCTTTTTGTCGTGTCAGCGTGTTGTAAATTTTCAGCATCGTATAAATACCCGTTTGCTTGTGGGATGATGAGCATAATCAGGGTATTGAACCCAGAAAACAGCCCCAATGCAAGCTGACTTATACTGGAAAGTGGGATCCGTGTGTTTCGCTGCTGTCATTTACAGCGTACAGCCGGTATGCCGGTTTCCCCGGCAGCGCCATTTGGGTACAATCCCGAGCCTGATCGGGCCATCTGCGGCCCGCAACCGGACTAGGCCAGTGTGTCACCCAGATATTTCTCTGCTCAACACACCGGTCACAGCCTAACTGATAACTCCAAAGGACAGCATCAGATGATCACTTTGCACACCAACCACGGCGACATCGTTCTGCAACTGAACCACGAGAAGGCACCGATCACTGCCAAGAACTTTGAAGACTACTGCCGTGAAGGTTTCTACAACAACACCATTTTCCACCGTGTGATCGATGGTTTCATGATCCAAGGCGGCGGTATGGAGCCTGGCATGGTTGAAAAAGACACCAAAGCCAGCATCAAGAACGAAGCCAACAACGGCCTGAAGAACAAGCGTGGCACCATCGCCATGGCGCGTACCATGGATCCACACTCTGCCTCTTCCCAGTTTTTCATCAACGTCGCGGATAACGATTTCCTGAACTTCCGCGCAGAAAACCGTGACGGTTGGGGTTACTGCGTATTCGGTGAAGTGGTTGAAGGTATGGACGTAGTTGACAAGATCAAAGGCGTTTCTACCGGCTCTTACGGCTACCACCAAGACGTGCCACGTGATGAAGTGATCATCAACAGCGTGACTGTCAGCGAGTAATTTTTCTGTTACTGTTGCTGATATTATAGACAGGGGGCGTGATGCCCCCTGTTACTTTCGAGCTTCATATTTTCAAGCTTTGTGTTTTCGAGCTTTACCTGATAACTCCCCTGTGAAGACAGGTTGATGAAACCGGATTATGCGTACGACGTTGTTTATTGCTGATTTACACCTAAGCGAGGCCCAGCCCGAAATCACGGCAGCCCTGCTGGATTTCCTGCAACATAAGGCTCCCGCCGCCGATGCCTTGTATGTGCTCGGAGATCTGTTCGAATACTGGATTGGCGATGACGAAGATACCCCGTTACAACGGCAGGTCGCCGAGGCCTTTTTGCACCTGCACCATCAGGGGATCCCGGTGTACTTTATTCACGGTAACCGTGACTTTTTACTCGGTGAAACTTACGCCCGCCGCTGCCGCATGATCCTGCTGCCGGAAACGACCGTGATTGACCTGTACGGTATACCAACCTTAATTGCTCACGGCGATACGTTCTGTACTGACGATGAAGCCTATCAGCGTTTTCGTCAACGGGTACACCTGCCGTGGTTACAATGGCTGTTCCGCCGCTTACCACTTAGCTGGCGTCAGCGGATCGGTGCCAAAATGCGCCAGCAAAGCAGCCACCATAACCGGCAAAAAAGTGCTGCCATTATGGATGTGAATGCCACCAGCGTGGATAACGCCCTGCGCAGTGCCGGCGTGCGCCGGCTGATCCACGGCCATACCCATCGCCCGCATATCCATCACTGGCAGTTAGACGGTGAACAAGCCGAGCGTATTGTACTAGGCGACTGGTATCAGCAAGGCTCCATGCTGCGCGTCAGCCCAGATGGGGTGCGGCTGGATGTGTTACCTTTTACACATCACGCTTAAACAGCGCAAATCAATCCGACTACCCGATCACCGATAGCAATTTAAGATAGATAGCAATTTAAGATAGATAGCAATTTAAGATAGCCACATGCGCTGCGGGTAGCACGGATCCTAACGTGGGTTCATTACCAATAACACGTCATCAATCTGCATGACCCGCAGGCGTGGCTTGCACCGTTGACTACTTTTCTGCCACCTCATCCTCGGCGGGCAATGGCAGCCCACGCTGTTTGCAGGCCGGTAACGCATAGCAACGCTGAACGCGCTCGCGCAGCTCAGGTGGAATGCGGTTCATCCGCTCAGCAAACTCCTGCTGCTTATCGGCGCTGATCCCCTCATGCACACCGGCGGCCAACAAGTTAGACGGGAACAGGTGATATTGCTCGGTAATGTGCTGATCAATCCAAGCAGCCAATTCTTCCGGTGAGTTCATCTCTTCACGCATCACTGGGCCAAACGACACCTGAACTCGGCCTTTATAGCCGACAATCCCTTTGACAATGCTGTCTAAGTCTTCGAATTCGGCTTTGACATAGGTCTCACCGCGCGCTTTTTGCGCCAACTCGGCCGCTTTTTCCACTTCGCCGGCGTCATACTCGTAAGAAATCGCTACCGGCACGATGTTCAGGCTACGGAAATAGTCCGCCATCGGGATCTGCTGCTTTTTGCCGTTCATATAGAACATTTTCAAAATCGCCGGATCGGTCTGATCATTGCCGTCTTTTGCGCGCCCTTCTTTTTGCGCGATCCAAATTGACTGCTTCTCATCCAAAGAGTGGCGAATATAAGCCGACAGCTCGCTAAACGCGGCCAACATCTCACGCACGCCTTTCGCTGAACGTTTCACGATAAAGCTCTTGTTCAAACGCATAATGTCGGACGCATAGGGTTTACGCAGTAAGTTATCGCCGATAGCAATCCGCACCGTGTCATGGCCATGATGGTACAAGCCCCAGTTCACCAGCGCCGGATCCATCGCAATATCGCGGTGATTGGAAATAAACAGATAAGACTCACCCGGCGTTAGGTTTTCCAGCCCACTGTAGGTCACGCCTGCGGTGGTGGTATCAATCATGTGCTGCATGTAGCGCTCCACGATCTCTTGGAACGCGCGCACGCTCGTAATACGGCGAGCGCGACGTTGCATGACCCAACGCACCACCGGTTTTAACAGCCAACCGGCCCAGCGCGATAGCTGCGGATAGCGAAAACGGCAGATAGCGTGAATAAATTCATCATCGTTCAGAATACCGGCTAATACCGGCGCGACTTCCGCATCATGATACGGGCGGATGTCGGCAAACAGTTCACTGTTAGTCTGGCTCATTATTGTTTTATGTTCATTATTGTTATCCATCATATGGGCGCACATTATACGGTTTATCCCTTTAAAACCCACTGTTGCCGCTGCTTCAGCCGATCTGATCCGACCTCCGTCACATAATTTTACCTTTGCGCTCGCCGCACGCAAACGTTTTCCTTGGCGGCGCTTCATGCTATTCTTGCCGCCCGCAGTGGTTGATGGTGGGTGTCGCATTCCGCATGACGGCATAGCGTACCGCCGCGCCCAGCCTCAAAATCAGTACCGGATTACAGGAGTTTTCAACCATGCAACCGAACGTTGCTGTTGTTATGGGTTCCAAAAGCGACTGGGCCACCATGCAGGCCGCCGCAGAGATCTTAACCGCTCTGGACATTCCGTTTCACACCGAAGTCATCTCCGCCCACCGCACCCCAGATAAACTGATCGACTTTGCCGGTAATGCCGCCGCTGCCGGTTTTCAGGTCATTATTGCCGGAGCCGGTGGTGCCGCGCACTTACCGGGCATGCTGGCATCGAAAACCGTCTTGCCAGTATTAGGCGTACCCGTTAAAAGCGCCAGCCTAAACGGGTTAGATAGCTTGCTCTCAATAGTTCAAATGCCAAAAGGTATTCCCGTTGCTACGTTGGCTATCGGCACTGCCGGCGCAGCCAATGCTGGGCTGCTGGCCGCGCAAATTCTGGCATTACATGATCACGCCCTGCGTGAGCGTTTGCAGGCTTGGCGCGATGCGCAAACGAATGAGGTGCTCAACCATCCTGATCCGCGGGAGGAGGCATGAAACCGGTCTGGGTTCTCGGTAACGGTCAGCTCGGTAATATGCTACAACAAGCTGCGGCGCCGCTGTCTATCCCCGTCACCCCTTGTGGTTTTGACGATCTCCCGCCGCAGTTGCCGGACAACGCGGTCATTTCGGCTGAAATTGAACAGTGGCCAGATACCCCACTGACCCGTTTGCTGAGCCGCCATCCCGGATTCGTCAACGCCCGCACCTTCCCGCGTCTGGCCGATCGAAAAACCCAAAAACAGCTGATCGACAGCCTGCATCTGGCCACGTCGCCGTGGCAAGCCCTCGACACCCCGCATGATTGGCCCGCGCTGTTTGCCCGTTTGGGCGACACTGTGATGGTCAAGCGCCGCACTGGCGGTTATGACGGCCGTGGTCAGTGGCGGATCCATGCTAACAATATCGACAGCTTTCCCACCGAGATGTACGGTGCCTGCATTGCCGAGCAGATGATCCCGTTTGAGTCGGAAGTATCGTTAGTCGGGGCGCGCAGCCACGACGGACAGTGCGTGTTCTATCCACTAACCCGTAACCTACACCAAGACGGGATCTTGCGGGCCAGCGTCGCCCACCCAGAGCAAACTTCGGTGCATTTGCAGCAACAAGCCGAGCAGATGCTGGGCAGCCTGATGCAAGCGCTAGAATATGTTGGCGTGATGGCGATGGAGTGCTTTGTACTGGGCGATCAATTGCTGATCAATGAACTGGCGCCACGGGTACACAACAGCGGCCACTGGACACAAGCCGGTGCCTCGGCCAGCCAGTTCGAGCTGCATGTGCGAGCCTTGCAGTCACTGCCACTGCCCACACCGGTGGTCAGCGCACCTGCGGTGATGATCAACTTGATTGGCACTCCGCTCAATACCGACTGGCTCAGCGTGCCACTGGCGCGCCTACACTGGTACGGCAAAGAGGTTCGCGCCGGTCGCAAGTTAGGCCACATCAACTTGACGCATCCCGATCCACATTGCCTGTGTACCGCCCTGTACGCATTACAGCCTTTGTTGCCTGAGGAATATCATTCTGGGCTAGCATGGGCACAGCAACAACTGCGTTAATTGGCCCACGACACCGCCTCACTCAGGCCACCCAAGGGTGGCCTGTTTCTTTATCCTGTGACCTAACCTGCATTCTTGTTCTGAATTGATATAAAAAAACGCTGAATCGATTAAGTTGCGAGATATTCATCACAGCAAAAAGCGCAGCGAGCTTGTTACACTGCCAACATGCCCATCACAGCAAAGGACCTGACCGAGATGATTAGAGCGTTTACTGCCGACGATATGAATACCGTCATTAATCTGTGGCTGGCCGCATCCATTGATGCACATGATTTTGTCGAGCCGGATTACTGGCACAGTAAAATTGATACCGTACGCAATGACTATCTGCCTGCATCCACAACGTGGGTCTACTGTGAGGATGATGAGGTGAAAGGCTTTTATAGCCTGCTAGAAAACAAATTGGCGGCGTTGTTTGTCGAGCCGAAGTGCCAGCAACAGGGCATTGGCTCTGAGTTGCTGCAACACGCTATCGAACAGCAGCACGATCTGCATCTGACCGTCTATGCAGAAAATTTTGATGCGGTGCGGTTATACAAAAAACACGGTTTCACCATTCAAGGGGAACAAGTTAACCCGTTTACCGGTCATCCTGAGTTTGTCATGGCGCGACCTTAATCCGCCTCTCGCATTACATATGCGAGGGAAAAGCACCGCGGGGAAAGCCAGGCGTAAACACACTGCAACTCAGTGGTATTTACGGCTGGCCTCCCAACTGCGATCATGCTTCTCTTTACGCTGATATGCACCTTTGCCTTTGCGGTTACGCTCAACCCGCTGTTTAAATACCGGCCCTGTCACTAACGCTTTCAGCGCATTATCCTGAATCTTGCCTCGCCCTGTTTCGATTTTATTTGCCATGATCGTGTTCCTCAATATGAGTCGTGTTCCTCGATAAGACTGTATCGGCAATACCTGAGGTTAAACGCATCGCCCGCAAGCAACGCAGACTGACGCTGCGTCGGATGAATAATAAGCCATTTTGACGTCGTACGATATGCCCTAGGCGCTAGGTGGGAAAATATTGTACTTTTTTACCGCAACTGATTGTCAATTGAAACAATCACTGAACTTCTGAAACAGTTATGCGCACACATTTATATCAGCCAGTGGTTAAATACTTGAAATCCCGAAGATGATTTAAATTATGCACCCTGTCTTATTTGTTTTACCCATTGCCTTTGGTATCGCTACTGCTTGTACCGTTCCCATTACTACCTAAACGGCCGTGCTCTTTATCCACCACAGATTATTCACCGCACGCGGAGCACCATCCATTAGCGGGTGATGATGGCGTAACGGAATAATAGTCTCTAGTCACAACGTCATCGTTATCTTCGTTTATTAGCTTATCTGCGGTGAGTTATCCACCGTAAGCATGATGGCTGCTCCCATTGCAATAATAAAGGGAATTTATTTTCCCTTGTCACTATTTACTGTGCGTTACTTTTGGGCTTTGGGCTTTGGGCTTTGGGCTTTGGGCTTTGGGCTTTGGGCTTTGGGCTTTGGGCTATTTTTGCAGATAACTACTCAGAATGAATGTCAGAATGGACGCCTGACCGTATTGAGAACGCGAACGATGTTCAAAAAAACGGCTCAGAAAAAGTAACGCCGCGTAATCACTGAATAACTACTTTTGTATGATGATTTAGGGTTTTCATCAACCCTTTCGCGCAAGGAATAATCCATAACATATTAATTTATATTACTTTTATTTTAATTGTTGCGCCTTCGGCTGGGTTTATTTGATACGCATCTCAAAACCAATAGAAACATTTTGCAAAAAAACTTTAGCATTACGTACGCTGTTCGGGTTAAAATTCGGCTCGAGTTACATTTGACAGGCCAAGGATATCTTGTGAAAAAGTATTGGATCCCAGTGGTATCAAGCATTGCAGCATTTTTACTGATCGTACTGATGCTAGGTCTAATTAAACAGACCAACAGTGAAACATTGTTCATTGATATCTGGGACACTGTCAAAT
>JBOFCH010000237.1:0-4486 GCA_051645985.1 Plesiomonas sp.
CTGGCGGCGATAGCGCGGTGGTCCCACCTGACCCCATGCCGAACTCAGCAGTGAAACGCCGTAGCGCCGATGGTAGTGTGGGGTCTCCCCATGCGAGAGTAGGACACTGCCAGGCATCAAATAAGTGAAAAGCCCATCCTAACGGATGGGCTTTTTGCGTTTGGGCCACAATAGTTCCAATTTCCAATAGTATTGGAAGATTTCTTCTTTGCTGTTTTTTCCTGTGATTGTTGTCGGTCGGTAGCATATTCCTGACTGTTACTTGTCGCACATTTTGCACCGATTCATAAATTTGTTTGTCTTATAGTGCGTGCTTTTCTTGAGTAGTGCGCGGAAATAGCATGCAAAAATGGCGAACTGGATTGGCGGCAGTGATGGTGATGTGGTCGGGGATGATGGCTCCGGGACATGCCGCAGAGTCTGCCCGGATGTTTCCTATCTGGGGAGACGAGGCAAAAGCTGCTGGGTATGAGATCCCTGAGCCGTTTGGCCTGAACATCAGTCATATGCAGGTGAAGCAGGGGATCCAAGTCGATTCCATTGCATTTTCAGGCTTATCACCAAGAATAGCGATTTCACCTAGGCTCTCAGCTGAAAATATCAAGTTAATGCCGACGGTTCGAGAAACGAAGCAACGTTCGGACACCTCGACGCTACGTGCTGATATGTGGGTTTTCCCTTTTTTAAATGTTTATGGATTGGTCGGAAAAACCGAAGGTAGAACCGATTCTCTTCTTGATATGCAGATTGCTCTGGATGTGAAATTAAATAAGCTTTCGATTCCAGTGCAGATCCCACTAGAAAACATTCATTTCCCGCTCGAATTTCATGGCGATACCTTTGGCCTAGGCTTTGTGCTGGCCGGTGGTTATGGCAACTGGTTTGCACTAACCGATGTCAGTTATACCCAGACCAAGATGGATATTTTGGATGGCAAGATTGATGCTTTGGTGGCTTCACCACGCGTAGGTTACCAGTTTTCGGTATGGGATCGTCCGCTGCGGGTATGGGCCGGTGGTATGTACCAGAGTATTGATCAGTCATTTAGCGGCAATATTGCTGACCTTTCATTGCCTGCTAATCTCAAGCAAATGTTGTTGTTGGTCGACCCGAATAAAAGCGGAAAATTTCATGTTGAGCAGCATTTAGAGTCGCCTTGGAATACCTTGCTGGGCGCTCAGTACCAAATCACGCCGACCTTGTTGTTGCTTACCGAGTGGGGCTTAGGCCAGCGCACGAGCGCCTTTTTCACCCTTGATATGCGCTTTTAACGGGGGGAATAGGGATGATGCAATGCAAAATAGTCTCTACCGGTGTGCTGAGTGTGTTGTTGGCAGCGATGCCGCTACAGGCGGCGCAGTGGGTCGATTCCCTTTTGGATGATTTAGGCGCTTCGGATACGGTCGATGAGCGCAAGCCGATTGATTGGGGTGTACTGCCGGGGCCGTTTTATAATCCAGAGATGGGGGTTGGCATTGGCGCGGCGGCGATTGGGTTATACCGCGTCGATAAGCAGGATCGGGACACGCAATACTCGACGTTGTCGTTTACTGGCTTTGCTAGCTCGACCGGCGCGTTTGGACTGGGTTTCGAGAACAATACGTTTTTGCAGCACGACGCGTGGCGGCTGTTTCTCAAAGGGGCTGTGAAAAATATCCCAACCTCGTTTTGGGGCATTGGTTATGCCGCGGGTAGTCAGGATAGCAATAAGCGTGACTATACCGCCAAGGCGCTGGAGTTGACCCCGGAGCTGGCCTATCGGATGGCGCCTAACGTTTATGCAGCGCTGGGGGGCGCACTGAGCCATGTAAACTCTGAGAGTGATGCGCCGCTGTTTAACGCGTTGCCGGGCGGTGAGCGCAATCAGAGTATCGGAGTCAGTGCGCGCTTGTCGTATGACAGCCGTGATTTTTTGCCGAACCCATATCGTGGGCAGGTGGCCAGTGTGAAATACACCCGTTATTTGCCAGCGCTCGGTAGTGATGCTGATTTTTCCACGGTGGAAGCGCGTTATAGCGATTACAGGCAGTTGAATACGCGAACCGTTTTGGCATCTGAGATATATGGTTATTTTACCCACGGTGATGTGCCTTGGAGCCAATTGGCTCAGTTGGGCAGTGATAAACGGATGCGTGGTTACTATGAGGGGCAGTATACCGATCGTAACTTGCTAACGGCTCAGCTTGAGCTGCGTCAGCAGCTCAGTGGGCGGCATGGAATGGCCTTGTGGGCAGGGACTGGGACGGTCACGCCGCATGGGCGCGAGTTGTTGAGCTCCGATGCGCATTGGTTACCCAATGCCGGGATTGGTTATCGTTTTGCGTTTAAACCGCGGGTCAATATTCGCCTCGATTGGGGCGTTGGTCGCAATACGTCAGGCTTTTATTTTCAGGTGAACGAGGCATTCTGATGAAGCGCGGTGTGTTACCGTTCTGGTTGGCCATGGTCGCAGGCAGTTTGTCTGGGTTAGCGCATGGCACGGCGGCAGCACCGGATGCACTACGTCCGTGCTGTGCATTCGGTATGGATCTGCAAACATCGCTGTTGAAGGTTCCTGTTCCGTGGTATCGAATTGAGAATGTGTTGGATGCTGATTCACTGGGTCGTCACCACTATAACGATAGCGTGCTGCGCTCCGCGGGTGCGGTGTTGGGACTGGGTGATGAAAAAAATGGTTTATTGGTGACTCGTGATGGCGGGATTCTAGATACGGCGCATATTCGGGATACAGCAGACAATACGTTTTACCTGTATCAGGCGTTGTTACCTCATCTAGGCTCGGCATTTTCTTTACCGCTATCTTCTGAGTTGGGTGAGCGACATGTGGTGTTACGCCCGTTTACTCCGCCGGCAGAGATGGCGGACCGACGGTTGTTGGCCGCCCGAATCGCGGCGTTAATCGCTTATCAGTTGGCGGAGTGGCATGAAATCGCGCAGTGGTATGGTTATCGCTCGGTGCCTGCAATGGCGGAGACGGTATCGGCCTTCTCGCCAGAAGATTTGTATTCCAACTTATTGGGTGCTCGGTTAGCGACGGAGTTATTGCGTGAACCGGGAGCGCCAGTGTCGGCGGCGGATTTTAGTCACCGTTTTGATCGGGCTTTGCAGATGTATGTGGCTCAAGCCGGCGTCTATCCGTTGGCGCCGGCTCGTCACGTGTTACAACAGTTGGATGGCATATGGTGGGATAGCCAGCGTCGCTTACCTGATCGGCGCTTGGTACTGCGGCGTAATTATCAGCTCGGTTGGATACGTATGCCCATGTTACCGCCGAACTGGCCGACGTCTGGACAACGTTTGTGGTTGGCGAGTCGCTGGCGCGAGCAGCCATTAACGGATTATGTGCAGTTGCAAATTTGGCCGGATCGTTCCACTCCCGCATCACTGCGCGCCGTGTATCCGCGAGTCTTCTGGGTTTATGAGGATTTTGCCCATTTTGCTGCGGTGGCAGAGCAACGGGAAGCGACGTGGCTAGCTCAAGGCGACCAGGATTAAGGTGCTGTTATTGATGAGCGGAAAAAGCAGGATACCCACGGTATCCTGCGAAGAGATGACAGGATTAAAACAGATTTAAGCCTTTGAGCATCACTATCAGCACCAGCGGTGGTGAGACAAAACGCAGTAACAGGAACAATATACGCGTTAACGAGGCATTGTGCAGTTGCCCTTGATTACTCAGGGCGGTGGCCAGATGCTGACGTCCCCAGATCCAGCCGACAAACAGACTGAGCAGGATCCCACCCAGCGGCATCAGGATCTTGGAGCTGAGGGCGTCGAACAGGTCGAACATATTCATCCCCGCGATCGTCACATGGGCCAGTGTGCTGTTAGATAAGGCACAGGTCGAGCCAATTAAGGCGAGGGAAAAGACGTTGAGCAGTACCGAGCGAGTACGACTGATTTTAAAGCGCTCACTGATCACCGAGACTGGGACTTCCAAGATAGACAACATGGCCCCAGTTGCGGCAATTGCCGACAATACAAAGAATACCACCATCAGCAGATGACCGAATGGCATCTGGGCAAATACCGCGGGGATAGTGATAAACAGCAGTGATGGCCCGGCAGACGGGGTAAAGCCAAAGCTGAAGACGGCGGGGAAAATCGCGATCCCGGCCAGCATCGAGACAAACAGATCGGCGGTCATGACGCGCAGGGCGGTGGCGGGAATATTTTGATCGTCGCGGAAGTAGCTGCCGTAGGTCAGCATGGTACCCATACCGATCGACAGTTTGAAGAACGCCAAGCCCATTGCGGTTAGGATCACCGCGCCGTCAATTTTGCTGAAATCTGGACTAAATAGAAAACTCAGACCGGCGCTAGCACCCGGTAGGGTGAGGCTGCGTACGGCAATCACGACCAGCAGCACAAACAAAATGGGCATCAGCTTTTTGGTAACGGCTTCAATCCCTTTGGATACGCCGATAATCAGTACCCCACCGATCATCAGCAGGACTAACCACTGCCACAGCAGGGCTTGCCATGG
>JBOFCH010000238.1:0-2853 GCA_051645985.1 Plesiomonas sp.
CTGACCGACGAAACTGCACGTAAGCACATCGCTGCCGGTGCGAAGAAAGTGGTTCTGACTGGTCCGTCTAAAGACGCCACCCCAATGTTCGTTATGGGTGTTAACCACACCACTTATGCTGGCCAAGACATCGTTTCCAACGCGTCTTGCACCACTAACTGCCTGGCACCAATCGCTAAAGTCCTGAACGACACCTTCGGTATCGAATCTGGCCTGATGACTACCGTTCACGCAACAACTGCTACCCAGAAGACTGTTGATGGTCCATCTGCGAAAGACTGGCGTGGTGGCCGTGGCGCGGCTCAAAACATCATCCCATCTTCTACCGGTGCAGCTAAAGCAGTCGGCGTAGTTATCCCTGAGCTGAAAGGCCTGCTGACTGGTATGGCATTCCGTGTTCCAACTCCAGACGTATCTGTAGTTGACCTGACTGTTAACCTGAAAAAAGCGGCTACTTACGCAGAAATCTGCGAAGCCATGAAAGCGGCTTCCCAAGGCGCGATGAAAGGTGTTCTGGGCTACACCGAAGACGAAGTTGTTTCTACTGACTTCCTGGGTGAGCGTCAAACATCTGTGTTCGATGCCAAAGCCGGTATCCAGCTGACTGACAAATTCGTTAAAGTTGTATCTTGGTACGACAACGAAATGGGTTACTCCAGCAAGGTTCTGGATCTGATCGCTCACATCTCCAAGTAATCTATACTTGGTTGAGCGGAAAAAGGAAAAAGGCGGCGCTGGCCGCCTTTTTTTATAGGTTTTTCACACCCCTTACACTAACGGAAATGTGATGATGGATCGTTTCTTATCTTTGCCCGTTATTGAACAACTTTCCCCGTCGTTAAGTCTGCGCCGCCATACCGAGCTAGATATTCTGGTGATTGATCACCCAAAAGCCCAAGCGGCGATCAGTCTGCAAGGTGCTCAATTATTATTGTGGCAACCGACAGATCAGCAACCGGTGATCTGGCTAAGTGAAAAGGCCGCGTTTGTTAACGGTAAAGCGTTACGAGGGGGGATCCCAATCTGCTGGCCATGGTTTGGCCGCTCAGCACAACCTGCGCATGGTTTTGCCCGTAACTTACCGTGGCAATTGCAACAGCATCAAGAATCCGATGCGATGCTGACCCTCAGCCTGAACCTCACCGACAGCGCTGAAACCGATGCCTACTGGCCACACCCGTTCTCCCTGACGTTAAATATCAGCATTGGTGAACAGCTTAGCCTGAGCTTGAAGAGCAGCAGCAGCGAGGAAATCCGGCTAACCGAAGCCCTGCATACCTACTTTGCCGTTGGTGATATCAGTAAGACCAGCGTAGAAGCGCTCGGCAGCGAATATACCGACAGCCTGAATAAAGGCCAGAAAGTCGTTGATGCTCCGGTGCTGACGCTGACCGAGGGAGATGCCCTCGATCGCATCTATACCGCCGCCGAAGAGGTATCTTTCATTCATGACGATGCCAGCTCGCGGGTGATCGTTGTCGAGCATCAGGGCAATAACTGCGTAGTCGCATGGAATCCGGGTAAAGAAGGCGCTCGTGGAATGGCCGATATGGCTGACCATGGCTATCAAACCATGCTCTGTGTAGAAACGGTACTGACAGGCACTCCGGCGATTGTTAATGCTAACAACAGCCACGAATTGCAGGTTCGTATTCGTATTGCGTGAGCAAGCATGACCAGATCATATCGAATACAGTAGCCTTTTAGTGAGGTTAGTAAGAATGAGTGGGGTGGCCTGACCGTTTGCTTGTGCTGCCTCACTGTGTTTTCACTGCTGTTCCAACACATACACCTGACTATTTTCCCACGCCTTATCCACCGATTTCCCTCTTTACTCTCCTTAACACCCCGACAAAATAACACTAAACGGCACAAACCTGAGCCTTGGTTTCCCCCACCCGATTATTTGTTACTCATCGTCACATCGTCTTTATGCTTTTATTCTCTGCCCATCTGACATTTTTATGACAAATTTCTGACCATGACTGCATTTTGTACTAAACAGTCAGATAACGCAGGTTAAAGCACAGTGTTAAAAACGCGTTAAAAAACTTAGTTTTATTTGCATGAAATTCCAGCAGACCCGTCTAAGCTTAGTGAAGGGAACGTAACAATAGTGAATCAGAGCGAGTGAATCAGAGCGTTCCTATCTCGCATTCATTCTTAAGGGGTATCGCCATGAGTATCTTCGATCACTACCGTCAACGCTATGAAGCCGCGAAAGATGAAGAAGTCTCCTTGCAGGAGTTTTTGGATATCTGCCGTAACGACCACAGTGCGTATGCCAATGCCGCTGAACGGCTGTTGATGGCTATCGGTGAACCTACCATGATCGACACCTCAGCCGATTCACGCCTGTCACGTCTGTTTTCCAACCGGGTCATCGCCCGCTATCCGGCCTTTGAAGAATTCTATGGCATGGAAGAGTCTATCGAACAGATAGTCTCCTACCTCAAGCATGCCGCACAAGGGCTAGAAGAGAAGAAACAAATCCTGTATTTGCTGGGGCCGGTAGGGGGAGGTAAATCATCTTTGGCTGAACGCTTAAAGAGCTTGATGCAACAGACCCCGATTTATGTATTAACCGCCAATGGCGTTCGCAGCCCAGTAAACGACCATCCATTTTGCCTGTTTGATGTGAACGAAGATGGCCGCATTCTGGAGCAGGAGTACGGCATTCCCAAGCGTTACCTGCGTAACATTATGTCACCGTGGGCCGCTAAACGCCTGCATGAGTTCGGTGGTGATATTACCCGCTTTAAGGTGGTAAAAGTCCGCCCGTCTATCTTGGATCAAATTGCGATAGCCAAAACCGAACCGGGGGATGAAAACAACCAAGATATTTCCTCGTTG